>RFJS01000496.1 GCA_003694825.1 Verrucomicrobiota bacterium
ATCACGATGGGATCGACCTGAGCGCCGGCGGCGGCGACGACAGCGACACCATCGGGCATCCACTGCGGCAGGCCCGCGGCGTCGAAGTGCTGAATGTAGACATCGCGGCCGGTCAGGGCGGAATTGCGGTTGTCATCCCACGCGAGAAAGGCCCCGCCCGCGCCGTCGGCCACAACCCACGGGGATCCGGCAAAGGTATCGGTGCTGGTCGCCAGCAGCTCGTCTTCGACCTGTTGCGGCCATTGCGCGGAAACCGGGCTTGTCGCCAGGAGTCCGATACCGACCGCCACCAGGCGAGAATTCCATGTGCTCCCTGTTTTCATGTCCAATTCGGTTGGCCGGGCTCGGCATCAACCGCGAAAACGCCCGGAATTTCGCAGCGAGCACGGGGAGCAGGTGGTCACTTCCATCCGGCCAGGACGGGTTTTCCCACCGGTTTATCTCAGAACACTGTCCCTCATTCCGAATCGGATCAACCGTCATTTTCCGCTCGCCCCGGCACACCCAACCTCCCGGTGCCCATCGGTTTAGCACTGGCAAGCCACGTCTGCATCCCCGAGCAATGTCTGCCACGGCCCGTTTTTTATTTGAGTCCGGACGGGGTCTGCGTGCCTTGGTTGATCCCGTGGGCGTCAACGCAATCACGCCCCGAAGCAAGCATCATGGCACGGGCTCCCTCGCATAACTATACCGAAGCATCCATCAAGACCCTCTCCTCGACCGAGCACATTCGGCTCCGGCCCGGGATGTACATCGGCCGCCTCGGCAACGGCGCCCACGCCGAAGACGGCATCTACGTGCTCATCAAGGAGACGATCGATAACGCGATCGACGAGTTCACGATGGGCTTCGGCAAGCGCATCGAGCTGGAGGTGAAAGACCGCCGCGTGCGCGTGCGGGACTACGGCCGCGGCATCCCCCTCGGGAAACTCATGGAGTGCGTCTCGGTCATCAACACCGGCGCCAAATACGACAGCGAAACCTTTAAGAAAGCCGTCGGCCTCAACGGCGTCGGCCAGAAAGCCGTCAACGCCCTCTCCGTCTCCTATCGCGCCCAGGCCATCCGCGATGGAAAGACGAAGATC
>RFJS01000497.1 GCA_003694825.1 Verrucomicrobiota bacterium
CTCGCCCAGGGTATCGGCCTCGTCGCGCTCGTGCTGGTCCTTTTCATGGGCGGGCTGCGTCCCACGATTGTCGTGGCTGTCGCATTACCGTTCTCGGTTCTGTTCGCCACGCTCGGCATGTACTGTTTCGGGCTCTCGGCCAACCTCATGTCGCTCGGAGGTCTCGCCATCGCCATCGGCATGCTCGTCGACGGCGCCATTGTTACGGTGGAGAATATCGACAGACACTTGCGCGGGGCGCCGCTTGACGAACCGCGGATCACCACGTGTGCCCGCGCCTGCGGCGAGGTGGCCAGGCCGGTGGGCTTTGCCGTCGCCATCGTCATTCTCGTCTTCCTGCCCTTGTTCACCCTCACGGGAGTTGAGGGGAAGACGTTCCGCCCGCTCGCGTATGCCATCGCGCTCGCCATGGGTGGCGCGCTCGTCTACGCGCTCATCGTCGCGCCGGCATGGGCCTACTTTCTCATGCGTGCGCCCGGAAGAAAGACCTCTGGGGCGGGAGCCGATGGCACGACACGAGAGAGCCTTGTCGTGCGGATTCTTCAGGCTCCTTATCGGCCCACGGTCGCCTTCTTCGTTCGCCACCGCTGGCTCGCTGCCGTCGGATCGGTTGCCCTTCTCGCCGTCGGCGTAATTGTTTTCCCACGACTCGGTACGGAGTTTACGCCGGAACTCAATGAGGGCACGATCGTGGTCAAACTCAAGATGGCGCCTTCCATCTCCATCGATACCTCCCGGCAGATGACCCAGGTGATCGAGCGGAGAATCCTTGCCGTGCCTGAAGTCACCAGGGTCGTCACGAGAATCGGTCGCGGCGAGATCGGCGCCCACGCCGATCCTATCAACGCCGCGGAGCTCTACCTTATCATGCGTCCGCCTTCGGAGTGGCGGGTCCCCTACGACGAGGAACAGATGGTCGAGCGTCTGCGGGAAGCGATCGGCGAACCACCGGGAGTGATCGTCAACTACACTCAACCGATTGAAATGTCGGTCGACGAATTGCTCGAGGGCGTCCAGGCGGAACTCGCCGTGAAGCTCTTCGGCGAGGATCTGGACGTATTGCTCGACAAGGCCAACGAAATCGCCGCGGTTCTGGGAGGCATCGAGGGGGCGCGCGACGTCCAGGTCGACCAGGTTACGGGATCGCCGCAATTGCTCATCCGCATCGATCGCGGGGCGGCGGCGCGATACAACCTCAACGTCGGCGATATCCAGCGTGTCATCCAGGCCGGGATTGGCGGCGCGAATGCCGGCTTGATCTTTGAAGGCATCCGCCGCTTCGAGATCCTTGTTCGTTATCCGGAGAGCTATCGAGCCACTGTCGACAACATCCGTGAAACAATCATCCGCAGTCCCGATGGGGCACTGGTCCCGCTCGATGAGGTCGCCTCCATCGAGGAAATCGTCGGCCCCAGGCAGATCACCCGCGAGCGCAGCCAGCGCTTTATCGCGATCCAGTGCAACGTCGTCGGCCGCGACATCGGCAGTTTCGTGACCGAGGCCGAACAGGCCATATCGGCGAACGTCAAGCTCCCGCCTGGATACCTCACGGTCTGGGGCGGTTCCTACAAACTGCAGCAGGAGGCCAACAAACGCTTCGCCGTGGTCATCCCGGTCACGCTTCTGCTCATCCTGCTTATGATCTACGCGGCTCTCGACTCGCTGCGTAACACCGCGCTGATCATGCTGAACATACCGCTGGCCCTGGTTGGCGGCGTCGTTGCTCTCTGGATCAGCGGCGAAAACCTGTCGGTCCCCGCCACGGTCGGATTCATTGCCCTGTTCGGCATCGCCCTCGGCAACGGGCTCGTGCTGATCACCTGCGCCAACCAACTGCTCGCAGAGGGCATGGACGCCAACACGGCCTCGATTGAATCTGCCTGTCGCCGCCTCCGGCCCGTCCTCATGACGGCCATCACGACAGCGCTCGGCCTGCTCCCGCTGTTGCTCGCCACGGGCACGGGGAGCGAAGTGCAGAAACCACTCGCGATCGTTGTCACCGGCGGCCTCGTCAGTTCCACGATCCTCACGCTCCTCGTCGTGCCCGGTCTCTACAAGTGGTTCGCGGACACGCCCAGTCAATAACCCAGCGACTCTATCACCATGAAACAGGTCAAAGCTTATATTAAAGCCAACAAGCAGGCAGACGTCACTCGTGCGCTGCATCACATCGAAGGCCTCACGGGTGCGAGTTTTTCCAACGTCGTCGGGTTTGGCCGCGGAAAACAAAACACCTCCGGCTACAATCCCGACGCCGATGTCTCCGGCTACGTAAGGCACGTGAAAGTCGAGGTGGTTTGTTCGGACGCGCTTGTCGGGCAGGTTGTCGATACTATCCATCGAGCTGCCCATACCGGCCTGCGCGGCGACGGCCGGATCTACGTCAGCGACGTGGAGTCCGAAGTCCGTATTCAGGAGGATCCAGACAGTGGCAACTGATCAGGAGCTTTCTCTTTCGGGCGCACGTTCGCTGCGTGAATCGGGAACCTGCGCGGCGTGCGCACACGCCGCCACCAACATGGAAACTACCGCGTAATGATTGATCCACCCTACAAGGATATCGTGACGATCGGGATTCTTGCCGTGGACGCTGAGCCGTGAGGACTCTGGCCGTGCATCGGGTCCAGCAAACTGTCATCGTGAACAAACCTGCGGAAAAATGAGTACATGCGAATGCGATTCTAATGGTCACCAGGACCACGACCATTCTGAGGGACCGAGCCGATTCGAGTCGGTATCACTGACTGTTTCCGGAGCGCTGATCGTGGCGGGGTTGGCAGCCCGATTTACGATCGTGAATTCGAACGGACTGCAGATCGTATTCTTTGCGGCGGCGATCCTCGCTGGTGGTTGGATGCTCGTGCCGTCGGCCTGGGCTGCGTTGCGGCGGTTGCGGCCGAATATCAGCCTGCTGATGGTGACGGCGTGCGTCGGGGCGGCGTTCATCGGTGAGTGGGCCGAGGCGGCGACGGTGGTTTTTCTTTTCGGTGTGGCGGAATGGCTCGAGGGCTGGGCGGACCGGCGCTCGC
>RFJS01000498.1 GCA_003694825.1 Verrucomicrobiota bacterium
CTCGAACGCGTGCTCGCCCTCTCCAACGAACGCCTCGGCTACGACCTCATCGTCACGGTTTACCAGCAGCTCGGCATGCAATCCCGCGCCGATGCCATCCGCGGCCGGGCCAAGGCTTCCGGCGCCTACCGCGACCCGCCCGATCCCTGGATCGAGATCCTCTACGACGACTGCTACGATGTCTACCGGCTCTCCATGGCCGCCGGCGAAGCCATGGACCGCGACGATCCGCAGCTCGCGATGCGCCGACTCGAGCGCGCGATCGAGATCGCCCCCGACAACGGATCGCTGCATTTCCAGCTCGCCGCCATCCTCCAGGCTCAGGGTGCCCTCTCCCAGGCTCGCGGCCACCTCGAGCGCTGCACCTCGCTTGCGCCCGACTTCTCCGACGGCTGGGCCCACCTCGTCGACCTGCTCGCACGCCTCGGCCGCTCCCGCGAGGCCGACCAGGCTCTCGCGGCCGGCCTGGCCCACTGCCCGGATTCCCCCGGGCTCCACCTCACCCACGCCCGGCGGCTCCTCCAGAAGGGCGACGTCGAGGGTGCCGTCGGCGCCTTTCGCCAATCCATCGCGCTTCGTCCCAACGAAGCCGATACCTACATCGAGCTGGCCAGCCTCTTTTTCAAGCTCGACCGCGTCGACGAAGGCGTGGCCACCCTGCACCAGGCCCTCGAGGCCGAACCGGACAACCCGGCCGCGCTCTCCACCCTCGCCTATCACGCCATCATCTCGGGAAACCGGCCCGCCGCCGACCGCTGGCTGCGCGAGGCCATCGACCAGCCCCGGATCGACCGCGAGCAGATCGCCAATCTCAAGACGGCCTACCGACAGCGTTTCGGCGAGAGCTTTCGCTGATCTCCCGCTTCGCCCGCGCGCCTACGCGTAGGCGCGCACCTCATACAGCGAGGCGTGCTCGGCGCCGTTTGTGCGCTCGATGACGACGCGAAGCGCCCGCAGCGAAACCGGGTCGAAACGATGGCAGCGCAGCCGCTGGTAGTTGTAGGCCACGGAGGCCAGTTCGACCTCCGATCCATCCGGCCGGATGCCCACGAGGCGATAGTCCCGCGTCGTCTCCGGCTGCGGACCGGGCGCGCAGCGTTTCTTCACGTCCGGGTTCAGCGTCATCGTCAACTGCCGGTGCAGACCCGTATCGTGGACGAGCCGGACCTCCCGCACGGTCACCGGCGCCTCCCACTCGAGCTGGAGCCACGCGCCCTCCCTGCCCATCGGGGCCATCCAGCGGTTGGCGTTTTCGCCCTTGCGGTCGTAGTTGACACCGTTGATCACGCGCTCCGGCGTCGTCTCGAAGGCCGTGCCCGAGGCGGTCACCTTCGCCTTGCGCGCGAGATCCGCCGGGTCCTCGTTTTTCACGCCGAGGATGATCGCGCCATCGCGCAGCAGGCTCTGCTGCAGAGCGGCCAACCTGGCTCGATCGGCCCGCAACTGCCTCGGGAGAAGGCCATCCCGGATACACTGCGCCGCGGCGGTGCCCACGGCCTGGCCGATGACCGCACACGTTTTCATCACGCGCATCGAGGTGAACGCCACGTGGCTCGCGCTCACATCCCGCCCCGCCAACATGAGATTGGGCACGTTGCGCGAATAGAGGCTCCCGTAAGCGATATTGTAGGGTTCGGGCACGCGGTGCGGCGTGTAGGGCTTGCGATCCTTCGCATCGAAGCCCAGCGCCGGATGGTCGTCCATCATCCAGCCGCCGAAGGCGACCGGATCGGCGAGCTGCTTCCAGCGCCCCTCGAGATCATGCTGCGTCATGATGTAGTCGCCCACGAAGCGCCTCGACTCCCGCTTGCCCGGGATCATTCCCACGGTGTCGAGCGCGTAGTTGGCCGCCTCGGGGAACTTGCCGCTGTTCTTGATGTAATCCCAGACGCCGAGCACGATCGCCAGCAGCTCAAAGCGAAGCCGCTCGTTGTCACGGATAGTGTCATACACGCCTCCCAGCTCGATCCACCAGTAACCATAAACCCACGACCCGGGCTTGATCGGACGGCCATAGAGATCGCTCTCGGAAATCTGCCGGGCCCAGGACGGCGCCTCGAACGGCATCGGACGGTCGTGCTTGCGCGAGGTGAACAGGATCGAGGATCCCTGCGTCGTGCCCGGCGGATCGAAGTTGCCGTGCGATTCGCCAAAGACTTCCGGCGCCTCCCGCCCGATCATGAACTCCGCCCCCGCCTCGAGGCCGAGCCGCCCGTCACCGGTGCTGTCCACGAAAAGCGTCGCCTCGATTCGGTAGAGGTGCTCGGTGCGGTCGCAACGCACCCAGGCCGCCCGGATCCGCTCGCCGTCCATCTCCACGCGGTAGAGCGTGGAATCGAGCAAGAGGCGGATGTTCGGCTCGCGAATGACCTTGTCGTAGAGGATCAGGTCCCAGACCTCCCAGGCGTCCTGTTCGTTCTGGTAGGCATTCTCCAGGCAGAACTCCTCGATGAGACCACATTCGCGAAAGCCCATCTGCGAGCCAAGCGGGTGCATCTTGATCTCGCTGCTGGCGTTGCCACCGAGCCGGCTCCGGTCCTGCACCAGGATCACCCGCGCGCCGTGTCGCGCCGCGCTGATGGCCGCGCACACACCGGCCAGACCGCCACCCACCACGAGCAGATCGGCCCGCAGATCGACACGGCGCAAGTTCGGCTCGGCCGCCACTGCCCCCAACTCCGCATTGTCCGGTGCCAGCTCGTCGATCCGCGGCGCGACCGACTCGCGCAGCACGAAGCGATCTTCGCAGGCCGCCAGGCTCTGTGGCGCCTTCACAAACAGGCTGTAGCCGGCGAGTCCGGCTGCGGCAGTGAGAAATTCCCGGCGGGTGGTCATCGGCATGGATGGGGTCTTCATCGTCGTCTGCACTTTTGCCGCCTACGTTGCGAAACCCCTCGCCGGCTGCCCACCGCATTTGCCCCGGGCCAATGGTCAATCGTTGACCCTGCAGCCCTCCGCACGCTGGTGAACAGCGGCCATATTTGCACAAAGCCGGGACATGGTGTCACAGCCAAACGACTGTGCGCGTTCGCTTTCCTGTTCATTTTCAACACCTTACATACGCATCAGCCTTGGCATTCAGCATGCACACATCGCGGCGGAGCCTGCCATTCCAGGCCGCTCCGCGGTCCCCGGCGAAACGGGCGGACGCCGTGGATCGCCAGGAGAGAACACCGCCCGGAAAGGAGGTATTTGCTGCGGTGACTGAGATGACTGGTTGGGACCCCTGGCGTGAACTCGAGGATATGCACAATCGCCTTTCCACCTACTTCGGCAATCGTCCCGCGCGGCGTGGCGAAGGCAGTGAAACGATGAAAGCCACCGACTGGATACCGGCCGTGGACATCGCCGAAGACGAGAAGGCC
>RFJS01000079.1 GCA_003694825.1 Verrucomicrobiota bacterium
AGCGATCTCTCGCTGCGTGCCAATTTCCAGTGGAAGGACAAACACAGCGAATTCCGCGCCCAGGGACGCTATCTCTTCGGAGAGACCAATGACGAGAAATCCACCGACAACCTTTTCGGTTCGCTCCGCTACCGCCGCAATTTCGCTCCCGGATCCTTCGGCAACTTCGAGACCCGCTACGAGCGCGATCCCATCAAACGCATCGATTACGACCTTCAGCAGTCGATTGGCGCCGGCCATCGCCTCATCGAAAACAAAAAGATGCAGCTATCGCTCGGTGCCGGCGGCGCCGCCATCTTTCGGAGCACGCAGACCACCGAACCGGGCTGGACCTACGCCCTCGATGCCTTTCAGGACTTCAATTACGAGATCAACGGGCGCTTCACCTTCAACCAGGACTTCACCATGCTCGCCAAGCCCATGGAGAACAACGAGTTGTCCATCAAGCTGAAGGCCGCTCTCATCGGCACGATCACCAACTCGATCAACATGACGATGCGCTACGAGCTGGATTACGACAACTCGCTGCTGCCCGACGCCCGCACCAGCGAGCGATGGATCACCTCCATCGCCTACGTCTTCTGAGTCCGCCCGGTGGCAGCAGGCAGCCTGCCTGCTGTAAACTTGTGGCGGCAGGCTGCCAGCCTGCCGAAACCCGTCGCAACAGGCTGCCAGCCTGTTGCCCCCAACTCCTCCACGCCCACAAGCCGCCGCCCCCTGCCGAATCGTCCCTCCCCTGCGGGCGGGAAACCGTCGGTCCGGCCGTTCAGCGCAGGCTCGCGCCGACCTCCTCCGCAGAGAGCGCAGCCGCGTCACCCCACAGCCGCTCGATCTGGTAGTGGGCTCGCATTTCCGGCAGGAAGACGTGCACCATGATGTCGAAGGCGTCCACGACCACCCATCCGCTTCCGGGCTCCGCATCACGGCCGAGAATCTCCGTGCCCGTCTCATCCAGGACGCGATCCACCTCAATGCGCAGCGCCCGCAGGTGAGGCTCCGAAGTCCCCGTCGCCAGCACCAGATAGTTGGTAATCGAGGACTTCTCGCCAACATCGAGCATGACAATATCCTCGGCCTTCTTGTCCTCGAGGGCGGCTCGGATCGCGCTCAACACGCGCAGCGTTTCGGGGTCGTGTGATCGGGTCGGTTTGTTGGCCATCAATTATCCAATTATCGATAGAGAGAATCAGCTTCGATTCGTGCGTAAACTTTCTCGGGAAGGAAATAGCGAATCGGGCGTCCAGTGCGAATCCGTTCGCGAATTTCACTCGAGGAAATCTCCATCATGTGCCCGCGCACCGGATGGAGCCGCAATCCCGGAACGGTTTTTACTTCCACGGCGGGAAACCCCGGCCGCGTCACCACGGCGAACTGCACCAGTTCGGCCAGCGCCTCGATGGCGCGCCACTCCGCCAGCCGGGCGGCCTGATCGGCACCGACAATCCAGAAGAGATCCGCGCGCGGCGACAGACGCCGCAGCTCCCTTGCCGTATCGATCGTGTAGCTCTCACCGCCGCGCCGCAGCTCCAGATCGGACACCTCGAAACGAGGATTTCCCTCGATGGCCAGACGCACCAGCTCATAGCGCGCCCACTCCGAGACGCGATGCGGTCGCTCCTTCAGCGGCGCACGGCAGGCCGGCATGAAGACCACCCGGTCCAGCGCCAGCGCTTCCGCCGCGTCCTGAGCGATGACCAGATGCCCGAGGTGCACGGGATCAAAGCTCCCGCCGAGCACCCCCACTCGCTCCCGGCCTTGCGCCGCGTTGCTGTCAGAGCCCTTCATCTCCAGCCCGGTGTGCGGGGAACACGCCGCGATGACAACCTTCATCATCGCCGGAAGCCCCCGGCGTGCGCGCTCGCCGGCAATCCTCGCACCGGTGCCGATCCCCGACCGCCCACATGTCCCGCGTACGCCCCTCGCCACGTCACAGAAACCGGTCCATGGACACGCCGGACTCCCACCGCGCCCCCCGCCAGGGCCGCCCGGCAAACCACCTCCCGGGTGTCAAAACACCGGCCTCGCACACAAAGTTGTTGTGACACTGCCGCCATTGGATAAGCTGGCTGCATGACCTGCTCGGTTACCCTGCCTGCGGAGGACACTGTCGCCCCGAGGGTATCTGTTGACCGTCGCGGGTCCTCGACAGTCCTGTCGCCGGCCCCCCCACGACGACGCCACCCGTCAACCCAGACCCATGGGTCCATAGTGGACCGTGGGTTTTTTCATCTCTGTTTGCCTCTCTCATGAAAGACTACCCATCGAGCGAACTGCGCAACTTCGCCATCGTCGGCCATGCCTCATCCGGCAAGACCATGCTCTCCGAAGCCATGCTCGCCTGCAGCGGCGTGATCGGCCGACTCGGCAGCATCGCCGCCGGCACCACCGTATCCGACTACCACGTGAGCGAAAAGGAGCACGGCATCTCCGTGCACGCCTCCATGCTCCACACCGAGTGGCTCGGCAGGAAATTCAACATCATCGACACCCCGGGCTACCAGGACTTCATGGCCGAGGGGCTCGGCGCGCTCCGCGTCGGCGATTTCGCCCTCGTGGTCATCAACGCCCTCCAGGGCGTCGCCGTCGGCACGGACAAGGTCTGGGAATACGCCGATCGCGAAAAGCTCCCGAAGATGATCGCCGTCAACGCCCTCGACAAAGAGCATGTCGACTTCGACGACGTCCTTGCCCAGGCGCGGGAACACTTCGGGCGCAACGTCTTTCCCATGACCCTTCCGGTCAACGCCGGCCCCGGTTTCAACCAGGTGCTCGACGTCATGCGCAACGAGCTGATCACCTACAAGACCGACGGCTCCGGCAAATACGAAGAGGCGCCGGCCACCGGTGAACTCGCCGACAGGGTCAAGGAACTCCATCGCGAACTCATCGAATACGTCGCCGAGTCCGACCCCACCCTCATGGAGAAGTTCTTCGAACAGGACGGCCTCTCCGAAGAAGAGATGCGCGCCGGGCTCCACCACGCCATTCAGGAAAGAGTCTTCACACCGCTTTTCGCCGTCTCCGCCGAGCAGAACATCGGCGTGGCCCGGCTCATGGACTTTATCGCGAAGTATGGCTCCTCCCCCGTCGACCGTCTCTCCGTCGACGCGCTCGATGCCTCCGGCAACCCCATCGAAATCGCCCTCAACGGCCCCGACCCGGTCTGCTACGTTTTCAAAACCATGAACGAACCCGGCGTCGGCGAACTCTCCTTCTTCCGCGTCTACTCCGGCACGGTCGAGAGTGGCTCCGAGCTCTTCAACGCCTCGCGCAAGCTCACCGAGCGCGTCGGCCAGCTCTACATCCTCAACGGCCACGACCGCACCCCTGTCCCCAAGCTCCATGCCGGTGACATCGGCGCCGCCGTCAAGCTCCGCGACACCCACACCGGCGACACCCTCTGCAGCCCCAGGGCTCCGGTCTCCCTGCCCCGCGTCGAATACCCGAAACCCAACATCCACGGCGCCCTCAAACTCCGCAACCAGGGCGACGACGAGAAGATCGCTGTCGGACTCGCCACCCTTCACGAAGAAGACCCGACCTTCCTCTGGCGGGTCGACAACGAGATCCACCAGACCATCATCTCCGGGCAGGGCGAACTCCACCTCCAGGTCATCATCGAACGGCTCAAACGCCGCTTCAACGTCGAGGTCGACCTCGAGGAACCCCGCGTGCCCTACCGCGAGACGATCCAGGGCAAGGCCGACTCCAAATACCGCCACAAAAAACAAACCGGCGGCGCCGGCCAGTTCGCCGAAGTCTGGCTGCGCATCGAACCGGGCCCACGCGACTCCGGCATCGATTTCAAACAGAGCCTCGTCGGCACCAACGTCGACCGCGTCTTCGTTCCCTCCGTCGAAAAAGGCGTCCGCCAGGCCTGCGAAGAGGGCATCCTCGCCGGCTACAAGGTAGTCGACGTCAAAATCGACTTCTACGACGGCAAGATGCATCCGGTCGATTCCAAGGACATCGCCTTTCAGATCGCCGGTTACTTCGCCTTCAAAGAGGCCTTCGAAAAAGCCCGGCCCCGCCTCCTCGAGCCCATCTACAACGTCACCGTAACGGTCCCGGACGAAAATCTCGGCGACATCATGGGCGATATTTCCTCCCGCCGTGGCCGCATCCTCGGCGTTGAGGCCGACGGCCGCTTCCAGACGGTCAAAGCGCAGATTCCCCAGAAGGAACTCTACCGTTACAGCACCCACGTGCGTTCACTCACCGGAGGCCGTGGCATCCACACCGAAGAATTCAGCCACTACGAAGAAATGCCGCCGGAGCTCGAGCAGCGCGTCATCGCCGAGGCCAAAGCCCGTCGCGAGGCGGCCCACGCGCACTGACCGCCGGCCTCGCGCTCACCCCGATTCATCCCCCGACGAAACGGGTGCGCCCATCTCAGGGCGCACCCGTTTTCTTTTCGCTCTTTCTTCAGCGCCTCCCGGCATCCGTGCCCTCGCGGCTCAATCCGGATCCCTGCCCGTCGATGACGAAGATTCTGCTCTCTGGTCCCTGCCCCGTCATGATTCTGTCGCAACGGAATTGCTCCAGCAGCACCCCCCTTTGCCGCACGGTCGCCCCTGCCATCAAGAGCGCCTTCGCGGCCCTCGCCAGTAAAGAACCTGAAAAAATCGCCCTCGTCTTCAACGGGCGTCCTATCACCTACGGCGAACTCCACACCATGGCGGGCCGGCTCGCCCGCAAGATCCTCGCCAGCCCCTGACCCCGGGCGCAGCCCCGTCATCGCCTCGGCCACGCCGCGCCTGCCATCGCTCACGTAGAGGATTTCATCGTGCCGGCACCCATCCCGCCCGCGGGATTCACCCGGCTACTACCCCGTTGTTTCCGCACCGGGCACGGTAAACCTCCGCCGCCATTTCTCCGACTGACAGTCTGCGGAGAGACACAGTCCATGAGCAACGCGAGCGTCCCAAACCAGCCCGACCCGGAAAGGGAAGCCCGCCCCTCATCGATCCTCGCCAGGATCGAGCGGGCGGCCTTTCACCATGCCGAGACCACGGCACTGGAATTCGGCTCGACCCGTCTCTCCTATGCCGGGCTCCTGCGACAGACCGACCATCTTGCCGCGCGGCTCGCCGCCGCGGGCGTCGGGCGCGATACCGCCGTCGGCCTCCATTGCCCGCGCGGCCTCGAAGCCCTCATCGCCTGGACGGCCATTCTCAAGTCCGGCGGCGCCATCGTCCCGCTCGACCCCGCCTATCCGGCCGAACGCCTTCGGCACATGGCGAAAGTCGCCCAAATCCGCCACATCGTGGTCCCCTCCGCCGAGGCCGACGCCGACGGCATCGCCGACCTGCCGGCCATCCGCATCCCGATTTCCTCTTCGCGTGACGCCGACACGCCCCAGGCCCCCGCCCTTCCCGTCCGCCGCCACGAAGATCTGCTCTACATCCTCTTCACCTCCGGCTCCACCGGCACGCCCAAGGGCGTCGCCATGCCCGATCGCGTCCTCGACAACCTCGTCGCCTGGCAGGAAACCGTTCTTCCCGTCACCCCCGGCACCCGTGTCCTCCAATTTGCACCGGGCAGCTTCGACGTCTCCTTTCAGGAAATCGCCAGCACCCTCGCCGGCGGCGGCACCCTCGTCCTCATCGACGAAGACCAACGTCGTGATCCCGCCGCCCTGCTCGCGGTCATTCGCCGCCACCGCGTCGAGCGCCTCTTCCTGCCCGTCGTGATGCTCCACGAACTGGTCCGCGAATACCTCAGCGCCGCCGAACCTCCGCCGCTCCCCGTCCGCGACATCATCACCGCCGGCGAACAACTCCGCGTCACCGACGCCGTCCGCCGTTTCTTCTCCGCCCACCCGCAGTGCCGCCTCCACAACCACTACGGCCCCACGGAAACGCACGTCGTCACCGCCGCCACCCTCAGCGGCGCACCCGACACCTGGCCTGATCTGCCTGCCATCGGCGCCCCCATCCCCGGCGCCGCCATTCACCTGCTCGACGATGCCCGCCGCCCCGTCGCCGACGGCACCGAAGGCGAACTCTACATCGGCGGCCTCGTCCTCGCCCGAGGCTACCACAACGACGCCTCCCGCACCGCCGCCTCCTTCATCGAGATCGACCTGGGCGACGGCTCCGGACCGCAGCGGCTCTACCGCACCGGCGACCTCGCCCGCCGCCTGCCCACCGGCGAGTTCGCCTACCTCGGCCGCGCCGACGATCAAGTGAAGATCAACGGATTCCGCATCGAGCTGGGCGAAGTCGAAACCACCCTCGAAAAACATCCCGCCGTCGCCGCCTGCGCCGCCGCGGCCGTCGCCAATCCTCACACCGGCTCCCGCAACCTCGCCGCCTGGGTCGTGCCGGGAGACGCCACCACCCCCGCCCGCCTGCCGGAAACCCTGCGCGCCTTTCTCGCCGAGCGCCTCCCGCCCCACGCCGTCCCGGCGATCATCCGGACCATCGATGCCCTTCCCCGCACCCCCTCCGGCAAGATCGACCGGCGCACCCTTGCTGCCGGCCTCCAGGACACCTTTCCAAAAACCGCTCCGGCGCGCGAGGGCCCCTCGCCGGCCAAAGGCGGCGAACCCCTCTCCACCCTCCAGGCCATCTGGTCGGCCATTCTCCACATCGAGGAAATCCCGCCTCACGCCGACCTCTTTGAGCTTGGCGCCAACTCCATCAGCGTCGCCCGCGCCGCGCGCGAGATCGCCCGCCGCACCGGTCATCGCATCGCCACCGCCCGTCTCTTCGAACACCGCACCTGCGCCGCACAAGCCGCGCTCATCGCCCATACGCACCCGTCTCCGGAGCAGGCGAAATCAGACACCGCCGAGGCCACCGACGCCGCTCAACGGGCCGCCGCACCGCGCGCCGACGCCGGTATCGAAGACAGCGACGATTTTCCTTCCGACGCCATCGCCATCATCGGCATGGCCGGCCGCTTCCCCGGCGCTGCATCCGTCGACGATTTCTGGAGCGCCTCCCTCGCCGGTCTCGACCTCCTCACCCGCTTCGATCCGGCCACGCTCATCCGCGTCCCCGAGCATCTCCGCAACCACCCCGGCTACGTGCCCGTGCGCGGCGTCCTCGAGCAGGCCGACTGCTTCGACGCCGCCTTCTTCGGCATCAGCCCGCGCGAAGCCGACCTCATGGACCCGCAGCATAGGGTCTTCCTCGAATGCTGCTGGCACGCCCTCGAGGACGCCGGCGCCGTCCGTGAGCGCTCGCGCCTGATCACCGGCGTCTTCGCCGGCCAGAGCCTCAACACCTACCTGCTCAACAACCTCAGCCCCGACCGCGCCCGCATCGACGCCTTCCTCGCCCAGCACCAGACCGGCGAACTCGCCACCCTGCTCGGCAACGACAAGGACTTCCTCGCCACCCGCGTCGCCCACAAACTCGACCTCCGCGGTCCCGCCCTCACCGTCCAGGCCGGTTGCTCCACCTCCCTCGTCGCCGTCGTCCAGGCCGCCCGCAGCCTCCTCGCCGGCGAATGCGACATGTGCCTTGCCGGCGGCGTCAGCCTCTCCTTTCCGCAAGAGCGGGGCCACCTCCACAGCGAGGGCTCGATCGCCTCCCGCGACGGCACCTGCCGCCCCTTCGATGCCGACGCCTCCGGCACGGTCTTCGGCGGCGGCGCCGGCGTCGTCGTGCTCAAACGGTTGCGAGACGCCCTCGCCGCCGGCGATCGCATCCACGCCGTCATCCGGGGCTGCGCCCTCAACAACGACGGCGCGCAAAAATCCTCCTTCTCCGCCCCCAGCGTCGAAGGCCAGCGCCGCGTCATCACCGAGGCCTTGCGCCGCGCCCGCGTCACCGCCGACACCATCGGCTACGTCGAAACCCACGGCACCGGCACCCCGCTCGGTGACCCCATCGAACTCACCGGCCTCAACGACGCCTTCGCCGCCGCCGGCGCCACCCCCGGAAACACCTGCTGGCTCGGTTCGGCCAAGGCCAACATCGGCCACCTCGAAGCCGCCGCCGGCATCGCCGGACTCATCCGCGCCGCCTGCGCCGTGCGCGACGGCATGATCCCGCCGATGGCGCACTTCACCCGCCCCAACGAACACCTCGATCTCGAGGGCACCCCCTTTCGCATCCCGACCGAGCCGACGCCCTGG
>RFJS01000499.1 GCA_003694825.1 Verrucomicrobiota bacterium
GGCAGCTCGACGAGGAAGTCCTGCATGCCGCGATCCTCGGGATGGCTCAGCGGCTGAAGAAAGCGGTAGAAGACAACATCCGAAGTGCCGTCGGCCCGCACGGCCTCGATGACAAACTCGGCGCCATCGGTCTTCCCCTCGCCGGTATAGGCGCCCTCGCGTATCCGGAAATTGCCGGACACGAAGCGTGCCCCCTCAGCCTCGAAGCTGATCTCCCCCGGCGCGTGCACTTCGACCTCGCTCCAGAGGGGGCCCTTGATGATGCGAGCTGGAAATCTCGCCTCGATGTGCGTCGGCTTGCGATCGGTGATGCCGTTGAGCACGAGCAGATCGCCGAGGTCGGCGAACCGGACCGGGAATTCCGGCAACGAGGAGATGCGCACGCCCACGCCCTGCCAGAACTCGGCCTGGTCGGGCCGGGCCGGCTCAAAGCGAATGGAGCGCACCTCGCGGACGGCCCGACCCTCGAGAAAGGCGGCGAAGTCGCCGGCGGAGGCGATGTAGGGATTGAGGAGAAAACCCTCCGCGGCGGCCGGCAGCACGACGCGGTGGCGTGTCTCGGTGCCGGTCTGGTCGGTGACGACCATGTGCAGGGCCGGCGGGCGCAGGGCCATCGAGCGAAGCTTCCCCATCGCGGTGAGGTAACCGGTGATCTGGATCCACTGGGCGTGCCCCTCGTGGGCGGGGAGGGTGATCGTCTCGCCGAGGGCGACATTGACGACAGCCTGTTTCACGCGCGGAAAGTCTGGCGCGGCGGGTGTGGTCGCCCGCGCCCGCATGAGCAGCAGGTCGTCGAAGAGCCGCACCGGTTCGTAGCGCCGGGCCAGCTCCATCAGGGCCAGGGAGTCGTCGCCCATGGGATGCCGGTTGTCGATCGTCTGGATCTTGACCGCCGCATATTCGGGGGCTCGTGACGACTGGAAGAAGCGCAGGTTTCGCGCGAGCAGAAGGGGCGTATAGGCGCTGTAGCTCTGAAACACGGGTCGCGGCGCGTAGTTGAAGCCGCCGAGCAGCAGGCGCGCCTGTTCATGCCCCATGAGGTCGATCGAGGCATCGCCGACGACCTCGCGCACTTCGGGAAGCCCGAGCGTGTGGCCCTGCCGGGCAAACGCCTCCCGGTATTCACCGGGCAGGGCGGGCATGGTCACGATGGTCTTCGTGTTGGCCGCGAGTCGGTTGATGGCGAGAGAGACGGTGCCCTTGAGCCATGCCGGCATGGCGAGTCCGGTGCCGAGCAGGCATATCACCACGCAGCCTTCAAACCAGTGCCACTTCCGGGCCGGGCGAAACCACGCGGGCAGGGCGACCGCGAGCAGCAGAACGAACGCGAAGAAGCCGACGACATGCCCATCCGCCCGGATGAAGCCGTGCTTCCATGTCAGCACCACGGCCGCGGCGAGATAGGCGAGCGCCGGCCAGGTGCGCGAGCGCGTCTCGGCCTTGCGAAGACATTCGGCGAGAAATGCGGCCGTCGCCGCCAGGGCGGTGACACCGGCGAGAAACACCCCGAATGCCTCGTCCTGCCCCATCGCCGGGCCGTAACCGCGAGAGATCTCGAGGCTGTGCCGCCAGTAGCTCACGAGCCGGATCAGCGGCTGCCCGGCCGCCAGCCACCAGCCGACGTAGGCCAGGGCGAAACCGCCGACGATCACTCCGGCTCGAACCGGCCGCCGCTCCCACAGGCAGCTCACCGCCGCCGTGCCGATCGCGGCAAAGATCAACAGCGTGTAGGTGAATTTGAAATGCGCGAGCAAGGCCAGGCCGACGATGGCGAGCGCGGTGGGCCATTCCGGGTTTCGATGCGGCAGCAGCCACAGCAGGGTCGCCGCCGTGACGGCGAGAAAGGGCAGTGTATCCGGGAAGAACGCGGAAAAGAGCAGCACCGCGCCGTAGAGCGTCCATCGCTGCCGCCCGGGCAGCTGCAGGCCGAAAGCCACGATCGCGGCGACCATGAGGCCGCGGCCGAGCACGTTCCATATCAGCTTTCCGGTGACGGCGTCCGGCACGAGGAAGTGCGCGCCCAGCCAGCCCCACGGTCCCATGGTGAAGATGAGCTGCTTGCCGAACTCCAGATCCGCGAGATGGGCGAAACTCAGCACGGTCTGCCACGATGGATCGAGATTGGCCGAAGGGACGAGCGGTCGCTCGAAGGCGTTGATCCAGAGCAGCACGCCGGCGATGGCCGCGAGGGCGATGTCGCGGGCGGTGCGGGTGGCGTTGGCGGGAGAGCCGGGAGCAGCGGTCGCGTTCATTGTTCAGCAATGGCGAAGAGGTGAAGGTGGAGCGGGTCGCCTTCCGGCGTGCGCAGATGCATCTCGCCATAGGTGAGGACTTCCGCGCGGGCGAAGTGTTTTCTCAGGGCCGCGGCGAGGCTCCAGCGGGTGAAGAAGTTTTTGTGGTCCGCCTCGAGCAGGTGCCAGGGGACGACCTGCCAGCGGTGGAGGTAGGGGAGCACTTCGATGTTGGGGACGGAGACGAGGAGGCGGGGGGCGACGCGGGCGGCCTCGGCGAGAAACGCGTCCGGATCCGCCGCGTGCTCGAGGACTTCGATGGCCACGGCGCAGTCCCATTCACCGTCGCCGAAGGGCAGGCGTTCGCCGGAGGTAAGCGTGTGCGGCAGGCCGCACGATTCGAGCACGCGCGCGTGATCCGGCACGACCTCCACTCCGTGCCACGTGTGCCCGGCCTCCGTGATCGGACTGGCGTAGGCTCCGATCCCACAGCCGATGTCGAGCACCCGCTGTGGAGCGGGGCCGAGGTAGCGGTGCAGCAGCCGAACGCACTCGGGGCTCGGCTCGGCTGTCGGCGGGCCGGAGGCGTAGATGTGCTCGCGGTGCAGCACATCCGTGTGCCGCGGAAGCAGGATGTGTCCGAAGTCCTGCCGCCGGTGATCGAAGGCGCGAAACTTCACCGGCACACGCGGGCCATCCACGCGGGTGCCGTCGGCCAGTTCGAGGCGGAACTCGATCGCGAGGTCGTCGCGGCCGAACACCGCATCCGCCATGCCGAGAAGATCGAAGGCCAGCCCGCCGTCTCCGCTGGATCGCGTGGTGAACAAACACGTTTCACCCACGACGGCGTCCCCCAGCGCGGCCACCAATCGGCGCGGCGCTCCGGTGTTTGCTCCCGGGAAGACAGTGCCGGAGATACGGATACGCAGCGGATCCACGTTGCCGCCATGCTTCGGTGTCTCGATCCGGATCTCCATGGCCTGGTTCAACGCGCGGCCGCCATGGTCCGGAGCTTTTCCACGCCTGCGATGGCGAAGTCTTCCGTCTTCAGTGTGAGGTTGGGATTGTAGGCCGGATCGTGCTGGAGCACATCGCCCCAGCGCTCGAGCATGGTCTCGATCTCGCGGCGGAAGCGGTCGTGCTTCTCCGGCGTATCCTCGTA
>RFJS01000500.1 GCA_003694825.1 Verrucomicrobiota bacterium
CAGCAAGGAAATCGGCGGCATGCTCGGCATCAGCGCCCGCACCGTGGAGACGCATCGGGCCAACATCATGCGCAAGCTCAACATGCGCTCGGTCGTCGATGTCGTGCGTTTTGCCATACGCAACGGCCTGACGCGGATGTAGTTCATCAGCCGTGTGAGACGGCTGGTGACACCGGGGGGATACACGCTTCTGTGCGGTGACCGATCGGTGCGGCGGGTCTGAACGCTTTACCACAACTGTGGTGGGTGGGCAGCGGCACGACTGTCTGCTTGTGCCGCTGTCGTACACAAGGGTGGGGCGGGGCATTTCACGGTTGGCAAGAGCGATTGTTTCGGTGTTTGAATCGTCGCCGAAATGTTGATTGTCGACGAGGAACCGCCTGTCACCTGGCTGCTTCCCGTCCGCAATGGAATGCCGCATCTGCCCCAGGCGCTGGCCTCCGTCGAGGCGCAGGCATGGTCGAATCAGTGCATTCTGGTGCGGGACAACGGCTCGACGGATGGCTCCTCGGCGGAGTTGAGGCGGTGGATACCTTCGCGCATCCGCGGGGCGATCCTTACTGGTGGTCCGCTCAACCTCGGGGAGAGTTGTGCCCAGCTCGTGGAGGAGGCGCGAACGGAATATTGTGCGCGGATCGATGCGGATGATGTCGCCCGGAGAGATCGCCTGCAACGGCAGGTGGAATTTCTCGAACGTCACCCGGAAGTTGTGGCGGTGGGATCGAGAGTGCGGGCCATCGACGAGCATGGCAGGGCGCATTCGGGGCACGGATGGAATCTGAATTACTACGAGAAAGACGGTGACATCGTTCACGATCTTCTCGTGCGGGCGGCGCAGCGGCACCCGACCCTGTTGATGCGGCGTTCGGCGGTTTTGGCGGCGGGCAACTACGGTCCCTACGGGCGCAGTGAGGATTACGAGTTGCAGCTGCGGTTGGCGCAGGTGGGGCGGCTCGCGAATCTGCCGGAGCCGTTGCTCGACTACCGTTTTCACCCGGGAAGTTTCAGCCAGGCGATGCCGGATCGAGACCGCTATGCCTATGAAGTTCGGGCGGTTCTCTTCGCGAAAGCCGGAGCGGTGCTCTACGGTGTGGACGAGGCGGTGTTGTTGCGGCTGAAACGGCGGGAGCACCCTTTTGCCCTGCCCGCGCTCCTGACCATCGCCCGACATCTCGAGCGACGGGAGCGCATCGGGCTGATGCAGCGCGTGCTTTCGCGATCATTTCTCGAGGCGGTGCGCCACCTTCTGGCGGATCGGGATGTGGTTAGCCGGGCGGTTTTGGGTTTATTGCGGAGGTTGCGGGCGTGACTAAGGGCGCTTTAGTGAGGGGGCGCAGGGGTCGAAAAGGGCTGAGATGATCCGCGAGCTACACAGCGGTTTCACCAAGCTTGCCCCGTGCCTGGAGACGGAATCGGAAGGGCGTGCTCCACGGCGGGCATGTCTTTCTGCTCAGCCACATGCGCAGCTACTCGTCCGTGTTCGGCCACATCCTTGGGAGCCATCCGGAGATCTGTGGGCACAGTGAACGCCAGCGGGGCTACGCGGATTGGTGGGCGTTGTTCAAACTGCGCACGGCCCTCGCCGCGGGGGAGGGATCTCTGGCGACACAGCGCTGGTTCCTGGACAAGATCCTGCACAACCGGCACCGGCTCGGAGAAACGGTGCTTAATTCCCCGCGGGTGCGCCTGATTTTCTTCGTCCGGCGTCCGGAGAGCACGCTGGCCAGCATTGTGCGGCTGGGGCGGCGTGAGCCCCGCGTGGCCCGCTATGCCGATGCGGCGGAGGCGGCGGGACACTACCTCGATCGCCTCGAGGGTCTCGTGGAAGTGGCGCGGTTGTCGCGGTGCCCGCTGCTCTTTTTCGAGGCTGAGGACTTCGAGACGCAATTGGAGACAGTCCTGGAGCGGGTCGGCGATTGGCTCGGACTGCATTCGCCGCTCTCGCCGTCCTATCGTGTCTTTTCCGATACGGGACAGGCCGGGGCGGGAGATTCTTCGGAGAACATCCGCAAGGGACGGTTTATGCCCCACCGTGGTGCCGGGGAACCCGTGGCAATCGATCCGACCCTGCTTCGCCGCTGTGAGGAGGGACATGCGTGGTGCGTCCGCAGGTTGGCGGAGATCGCCGCGGAACGCGGCCTGGTTCTTCGGAGCGGGAGGCAGAGCGAAGACTTATGGATGCACGAAAAGACAGGTGCCAACGGTGGCGGCGGGTATGACGCGGAGCGGAGAGGTGTGGACGACTGATGTCGGCGACGGAACCCATCTCGGCAAATGCCTCGGGCGGCGAAGGATCGCCGTTCCGCGTGGGCGTGTTTCTCCGCTACCGGTTTCATCGGGCGATTCTCGAGCCGCTTGCCAGGCAGCTCGACCGGGAGGGATGTGCGGTAAAGGTCAGCTCCTCAAAGTGGGATCTGGTCCTCTTCAACCCCCATGTCCTCGTGGCGGCGGAGAGTCTGCGCAGCTTCCGGTTTCACTACTATCTGCCTTTCACCCGTTTCGTGCACACGCGCCATGGGCTGGCGAGCAAGGGGGTAGCGGTCGAATCTGCGGCCTTCAGTCACTACACGTGTGTGACCAGTCTGCAGATGCGCGCGTGGTATGAGGCGCAGGGCGTGCGCCCCCGGGTGGATTTCTGGGTGACGGGTTATCCGCAGATGGATCCGCTGTTCCGCTCCGAGCCGATCCCGCTTCCCGTGGCGATCCCATCGCACCGTCGCGTCGTGCTCTATGCGCCGACCTTCCAGCACGGATTTACATCCATCCACATGCTGGGGGATCAAGCCCTGAGGTTGCTCCGGGGAGGGCGTGAGGATACGCATGTCCTTATCAAGCCTCATCCGCTGATAGCAAAGCATCATCCCCGGTGGCTGCAGCGCATGCGCGAGCTGGCGGCGGGCCGGGCGGATGTCACGATCGTCGAAGACATCGACACCGACCTGATCCCTCTTCTCAAGGCAGCGGACGTGCTGGTCACTGATGTATCCAGTGCGATGCTCGAGTACCTGGCGCTCGACCGTCCGATCATTCTGCTCACCAATCCGGATCATCGTTCGGAGCCATTCTATGATCCCAGCGGATTCGAATGGACATGGCGCGATGCGGCGGAGGAGCTGTTCGAGGCGCGATCGCTGCCAGCCGCCATCGACCGCGCGCTGAGAAACCCGGAGGCCCGTGGCGAGACGCGCCGAAAGTATCGGAAAATCCTTTACGGAGACCTGACCGACGGAAGGAGCACGGAGCGCATCTGCCGGTGCATCGGCAGCCTGCGGTCGAGCCGGGCGAGTGAGATCCAGATGACGCTCTCTCGTGTGCTCGGGCGGACGGCGTATGCGGCGTTGCATGGACCGACCAGTCTCGTGCGTCTCCAACGCGGTGAAAAGGTTGCCTTGCGACGATGAATGCCGACGAGACCGGACTTTTGTTGGGGGCTGGTCGGGGCATGCGCCTGGGCGGCCGCGAGAAGGCGTTTCTTGATCTTGGCAACGAGAGTGTCCTGCAGCATGTGGCGGCGAAGATGCTCCGATGGGTCGATACGCTCGTTGTCGCGGTGCAGGCGGGGAGCATCGCCGCGGCCGAGGCGGAGCTGTCGGCAAAGGGCCTGATGGCTCGTTGTCGCGTGATTGCCGGCGGCGATTCGCGGCAGGACTCGCTGATGCGCCTGCTCGAAGCGGCGCAGGGCAACTGGGTGCTGGTCCACGAGGTGGCGCGACCGTTCACCCGTGCGGAGGATTTCGAAGCGGTGATGCAGGCCGGTCTCCTTCACGGTGCGGCGATCCTTGCCCGGGAGATTCCGGCGCGGGACAGTATCGGCCGGGCGGAGGGGGGCCGACTCAAGGCGTGTGTCGAGCGCCGGGGATTGTATTTTATGCAGACGCCGCAGGTGTATCGCCGGGAGGCTATCCTCGCTGCGCATCATGCCGCGATGCGAGCGGGGCTCTCATTTTCGAGCACGGCGGCGGTGGCGTTGCACGCCGGGATCGAAGTTCACCTCGTACCGGCTCGGGGCGAGAACCTGAAGGTCACCTACCCCGATGATCTGCCGGAAACGCGGCGGGAATGAGACGGCAATGGCGGAGACGGCCGGTGTGTGTGGGGCGAAGTCCGGCTTGCCGGGACGCAGCAAGGCGGTGAGATTGATGGTTTTCCATGAGCACGAAGGTTTTTGTCGATGGTTCCGAGGGCACCACAGGGCTTCAGATTCATGAGCGTCTGGCTGGACGACCGGAGCTGGAGCTGATCCGGATCGATCCCGAGCGTCGCAAGGATCCGGCGGCGCGCGCCGAGTGTCTGAACGCGGCGGAC
>RFJS01000501.1 GCA_003694825.1 Verrucomicrobiota bacterium
GCCATACTCGGAAGGCAGCCCGGTGGTGCATTGCTGAAACAGGTGGTTCAGCCCGGGCAGCGCCCGGATCGTCACATCACGGTTGCCGCCTGCCTCCAGGCCGCACCGAATCCCCTCGAGATTCTCCTCCCAGGCCACCTGCAGATCCTTCTTCCCATTGACCGCAAGCACCGGGCATCGCACCCGGGCCAGCCACGGATGCGGATCGAAGGCGAGCAGCCTGCGAAACCAGGGGCTGGTCAACCGCTTCACCTGCGCCTCGAGCATCGCATCGGTCAGGCCGGCATAGGCGAGCTGCTCGGGCGTGTAGTGCGCCGCCACCGCCCGGAGCTTCTCCCTCACGGCCGCCTGAAGCGACGCCTCGTCGCCGTCCTCCGCCCGCAACAGAGCGAATACCTCGCGCATGAGCCGCCGCTCCTCATCGCTGACCACGTGGGCGCCACCCATCGCACGGATGATATCCTCGCGCTGACGCGCGACCAGGCGGTCGGCCGGCACGCCGATGCCCGCCAGCATGACAACAAACGCCACCTCCGGCTCAGCGGCCGCAGCCAGCGTGGCGTGCACGGCGCCCTCGCTGTGGCCACACAGCCCCACCCGCGCCGGATCCACGTTTGGATGCGCCCGGAGAAACTCGAAGGCCGCTTGAGCGTCCCGCGCGAAATCCTCGTGTGTCGCCGTCGCAAAATCGCCGGTCGATGCGCCGACACCCCGATCATCGAAGCGCAACACGGCGATGCCCTGCCGCGTCAGGTAGTCCGCAAGCACCAGAAACGGCCGGTGCCCCATCAGCGCTTCGTCCCGGTCCTGCGGCCCCGATCCCGAGAGCAGCACGACCGCGGGAAACGGTCCCTCGCCCCGCGGCAGGGTGAGCGTGCCCGCGAGCCGCACACCGTCCTCGCCACCGCGAAAGGTCACCTGTTCCTCGAGGTAGGGATAGGGCCGCTCCGGCTCCTGCGGCCGCGCGAGCTCCGGAGCCGCCGCCAACCGCCGAAACACCAGGGGCGCATCGACCGGCCCCTGCTTCCAGCGCCCTTCGATCTCCGAACCGTCAGCCGAAAGCTTTCCGGAAAACCGCGCACCGATGCCGGCCAGCTCGATCTCCACCGCGTCTCCCTGCCGCGAAATCGTCGAGACGCCGATCCCCTTCACCCCCTGGTCGATACTGTCGAGCGTTGCCCGCAATGCCCCATCGCTCGCGGCCTCGACGTGCAGGACCAGTCGCAGCTCCACCGCGTTGACGCGAAGCGAGCCCTGCCAGTGGCCGGGCAAACCCGTCCCCGGCACACCGCGCGACGGGGTCTCCCCGGCATGCCGCCGGGGTTCGGCACGCGCCAGATGAAAGGGAAATGACTGGCCGCTCTGCCGAAACTCGCCCCGGATCCTTCCGTCCTCGAGGCGTCCCTCGAATCGCGGATCGCCCGGGATCTTCGGCAGCGCGAAAGCCACCCGGTCGCCTTCGACCACGACCTCGCTCAACGCCAGCCCGCGCACCATCTGCGCCGGAATATCAATGCGTCCGCCCCATGCCCCGTCCTCGTCGGCCCGTTCGAGATCGATCCGGATCGCCAACGCCGTCCCGGGCAGCTCGATCGCCCCCGCCCAATGCCCGGCAACCCCCTCGCCGGCCACCGCCGCGGCCGCCGCCAGACACCCCATCAATGCCACCGCGAGCCGGCCAAACAGCCGTCCGCCCGATCCATCTCGTGTTGGTTTCATCATGCCCCGATCCTGCCACGGACGTGTTACCGAATGATTACCGGCGGCGGATTCCGGAAAAAATCCCGGGAAATCAAACCGCCCGATCCGTCACCGGGCAGAGCCGGTCATTGCTCCGCCGCGAGGCGGGCGAAATACATCTTTCCGCCGGCGGAGGGAAGGATGCCGGTGATCTCGACCTCGACGCTCTCTCCGATCCGTCGGTCAGCCTCCTCGACGACGACCATCGAGCCGTCCGCGAGATAGCCGACGGCCTGGCGGGGTTCCCGGCCCGGCTTGACCAGCTCGACAGAAAACCGCTCGCCGGTCTGCAGTTCCGGGCGCAGGGCGCGGGCGAGCGTGTTGATGTTCAACCAGGGGACGCCCTGAAACTCCGCCCGCTGCGCCAGCGCGTAGTCGGTGGTAAGCAGCTTCGCCTTCATCGTCTGAGCGAGAAAGATGAGCTTGTCCTCGGGCGTGGCACCCTGCCCGACCTCGCTCTCGACCACGCGCAGATCCACGTGCTCGAGCCGCCGCAGCGCGTTGAGCGTCTCCAGCCCCTTGCGACCGCGCGCCTGCCGACGGGGATCCGCGGAGTCGGCGATCGTCTGCAGCTCGCGCACGACGAATTGGGGGATGACCAACCCCGCCGAGAGAAACCGGGACTCGCAGATCGGCACGATGCGCCCGTCGATCAGCGCGCTGGTATCGACCACGACCAGGGGGACATCCACTTCGTGCGGGACAAACTTCACGTAGGGGATGACGAGCTGAAACTCATCCCGCCCGCGCAGCGCAATCACCGTCCCCAGGTAGGAAAGGATGATGAACAAAGCCAGGCGGACGAGAAAGATGATCTGCGGATCGCCGTATTCGAGCAACGGCGACGCCCCCACCATCCACGCGATCAGCGATCCGACCGCGATGCCGAAGGTGACGGCCGAGAGCCCCCGCAGACTGAAGCCCCGCAACAGCACATCCACCAGCACGGTGAGCAAGCCGAGGCAGAGGCCGATGAGCGCCGCGAGAAACTGGTAGGGATCCCATTCGCGGATGGTCAGGCACACCAGCCAGCCGGCGAACGCGCATACGGCAACGAAGACAATACGGATGATGAGAAGCGTTCTGCTCACGGTGATGGGGGGCGGATCGAATCGTTGGCGTGGCCCGCCTCGGTGTCGAGACGGCAACGCGGACGTTGCCGGGTCTCCCGCGCCGGGGCAAGCGACATGCGGCGCCGCGCCGCAACCATCAACGCCCCGCCCGCAGCCACCAGAGCACAAACGGCAGGACGATGAAGACGATCATCACCGCATAAAGCAGCCTGACGGCCCGGCGAGCCTTGCGCTCGGTCTCTGGATCCACTTCGCTGGTCAACTTCCCTCCAGCGAACATGGCCCAATACTTTCTCGTCAAACAGGAACCGGAAACCTACCCGTGGGAACAGTTTGTCGCCGACGGCGTCACCATGTGGGACGGCGTACGCAACTACCAGGCCCGCAACAATCTGCGCCTGATGAAGAAAGGCGACAAAGTGCTCTTCTACGCCAGCAACGGTCCGAAGTGCGTCATGGGCACCGCCACCGTCGAACGCCCCGCCTACCCCGATCCCACCGCCGAGAAAGGCGACTGGTCCGCCGTCGACCTGCGCGCCGGCCGCGCGCTGAAACAGCCGGTCACCCTCGCCACGATGAAGGCAACGCCGGAACTCGAAGGGCTGCCCCTGCTCCGGCACACGCGCCTCTCGGTCATGCCGATTTCCCGCGAACACTACGAAACA
>RFJS01000080.1 GCA_003694825.1 Verrucomicrobiota bacterium
ATTCGCGGGCTTTCGCGCCTGAAACGGATGGGGGTGCGGATCGTCTGGACGGTGCACGATCTCTACGACCCGGAGGCGCGGTGGCGGGCGATGGATCGGTGGCTCGTCCGGTTCGTCTACGGTATCGCGGACGCGGTGATCGTTCACTCGCGCGCCGCCCGCGACCAGGTGGCGGCCGAGTTCGACCTCGATGACTGCGGAAAAATGCACGTGGTGCCGCACGCGAACTACCTGGGCTGTTATCCCGATACGATTTCACGCGAGGCGGCGCGGCGCTCTTTCGGCCTGGCCGCCGACGAGACAGCCTTTGTCTTTTTCGGTGCCATCCGGCGCTACAAGGGAGTGCTCGAGCTCATCGATGCCTTCCGGCGCATCGAGGGGCCGAAGGCGCGTCTCATTGTGGCGGGGCGTGCCTGGGAGGCGGCGCTGCGGCGCGAGGTGGAGGCCGCGGCGGCCGCGGATCCACGCATCGTGGCGGCGCTGCGTTTCGTCGCGGATGATGAGGTGCAGCGCTTTTTGAAGGCGGCGGACATCGTCGTGCTCCCCTACAAGGAGTATCTCACCTCGGGGGCGATCGCGCTCGCGATGAGCTTCGGACGGGCATGTCTCGTCCCGAACGCCGGATCGATGCGGGAAGTGGTCGACCCTCGGGGAGCGGTCTTTTTCGATCCCGGGGAGCCGGACAGCCTCGTGCGCGCTCTCGAGGAAAGCCTTGTCCGGCGGGATGAGCTGGAGGAGATGGGACAGCGCAATTTCAAGGAAATCTCCGCCTGGACCTGGGCGCGGATGGCCCGCCAGACAGCCGAGGTCTATGCGGCGGCATTCGACGGGAAGAAACACAAAGGGGACTCACAGCCATGAGCACAGAGGAGGCATCCGACATCAGCGCCGAGATCATCGGCGCCGGCAAGCGACCCTACCGCCGCCGAGGCGGCATCGGGGAAAAGCGCGACCGGCCGCGGCGGCGGCGAGAATCCGGGAGGCGCCGCGGGCCGCTTTTCTGGGTCGGGTGTTCCGGAGGGGTGCTGTTTGTGGCGTTGATGCTGCTCGCCCTCAATCTCAAGAGCCTCGCCGCATGGGCGGCTCACGCCTGGATCGTCGACGAGCTTCCACAGCCCGCCGATGCCATCGTCGTCCTCGCGGGCAGCATCGATTCCCGCCCCCAGGCGGCAGCCGATCTCTATCAGGCCGGCTACGCGCCGCGCATCATCATCACCGTGACACCGAGCGGGGGCTTCATGACGCCGGGCGAGGACATCGCCACGCACGTGATCCTCAATCGCGGGGTGCCGAAGGAAGCCTTTGAGATCCTCACGACACCGGTGCGCAGCACCTACGACGAAGCGGTTTCAGTGGCGGCGTGGGCGCGTGAGCATGGGGCCACGCGGCTGCTGGTAGTGACGGACCCCTTTCACACGCGGCGGGCCCGCTGGGCCTTCAAGCGCGTCTGCACCCCGTATGGCATCGAGGTGACCACGGTCGCGGCGCCGCCGCTGGACTATTCCATCGACCGATGGTGGGAGAACGAGTTCAGCCTCGTGGAGTTTCCCAACGATGTCATGAAATACATTCTCTATCGTTTCAAATATTGAGGGCGAGGGGGACGAGAGCCGAAAAGAAGAGATCACAGCTTTATGGAAGAGACTGCCAGACAGGAGATCATTATCGAGGCCGGCAAGAGCGAGCGCCGCTACTGGCACGACCTGTGGCTTTATCGCGGGTTGTTCTATTTTCTCGCCTGGCGCGACATCCTCGTGCGCTACAAGCAGACGGTGGTCGGCGTGGCCTGGGGCGTCATCCGCCCGGTGCTGACCATGGTGATTCTGACGGTCGTTTTCGGTCGCCTGGCGCAGATGCCCTCCGGAGGCGTGCCCTATCCGCTGCTGGTCTTCAGCGCGATGCTGCCGTGGCAGTTTTTCGCCACGGCGCTCTCTGAGAGCGGCAACAGTCTGGTGGCCAATGCCGGGATGATCTCGAAGGTCTATTTCCCGCGGCTGATCGTGCCGGCCAGCAGCGTGATCACGAGCTTTGTCGATTTTCTGATATCGGCCGTCGTGCTCGCGGTGATCATGGTGTTTTACCGTCACGTGCCCGGACCGGGCGTGTTGCTGCTGCCGCTGTTTACGGCCCTGGCCTTTGCCGCGGCGTTTGGCGCGGGGCTCTGGGTATCCGCGCTGATGGTGCGGTATCGCGACTTTCGTTTCATCATCCCGTTTGTCGTGCAGTTCGGGCTGTATATCTCCCCGGTGGGCTTCAGCAGTTCGGTGATTCCCGAGAAGTGGCGGCTGCTGTATTCGCTCAATCCGATGGTGGGCGTAATCGACGGATTTCGCTGGGCGATTCTCGGAGGCGAGCATCAGATCTACTGGCCCGGCTTCTGGCTGTCGGCGTTGGTCGTCGGGATCGTGATCGTTCTCGGCATCATCAATTTCCGCAAAACGGAGCGGACCTTCGCCGACGTCATCTGAGGCGGCCCCGTCCTGTATCCATTCACCTCAAACGGAGAGAATCATGTCGGAACCGGCGATTCACGTAGAAAACCTTTCGAAGAAATATATCATCGGGCACCAGACCGGGCAGGGGGACGGCCTGCGCCATGTGGTCGAGCGATTCGTGCGCTCGCCGCTGGCGTGGTTGCGCGAGCGCGGCATGGAGAAGGAGGAGTTCTGGGCGCTCAAGGGCGTCAACCTCGAGGTCCAGCGCGGAGAAGTGGTGGGCATCATCGGCAAGAACGGCGCCGGAAAGTCCACGTTGCTCAAACTGCTCAGCCGCATCACCGAGCCGACCGAGGGGCGCATCCGCCTCAAGGGCCGGGTGGCCAGCCTGCTCGAGGTCGGCACGGGCTTTCACCCGGAGCTGACGGGACGCGAGAATATTTTCCTCAACGGCGCGGTGCTCGGCATGTCGCGCGCCGAGATCAAGCAGAAGTTTGACGAGATCGTGGCCTTTGCCGAGGTGGACCGGTTTCTGGATACGCCGGTGAAGCGCTATTCCTCAGGCATGTATGTGCGGCTGGCGTTTGCCGTGGCGGCGCATCTCGAGCCGGAGATTCTCATTGTCGATGAAGTGCTCGCTGTCGGCGACGCCGCCTTTCAGGCCAAATGCCTGGGCAAGATGGGTGAGGTCGCCAGTCACGACGGCCGCACGATCCTGTTTGTCAGCCACAACATGACGGCGGTGCAGTCGCTCTGCCATCGCGCCGTGATGCTCGATCAGGGCAAGGTTGTCTGCGAGGGCAACACCGCGAAGGTCGTACAACAATACCTCAGCGACGTCAGCCGTGTGGAGGCGGTGCCGCTCGACGACCGTGAAGACCGCGACGGCGACGGCAGCATTCGCATGCGCTGGATCAAAGTGTCCGGGTGCGATGAGGACGGTGTGATCCGGACGAATTCACGCCTGCGCGTGGAGGTCGGCTATGAGGCGAACGGTCCGGTGAAGTTTCCCGAGTTCTGGATCACGATCCGGGACAACGAGAGCATGGTGGGGCTCTTTCAGCTCAACAACGAGGCGGCTGGAGGACTGCCGGACACGCTGCCCGCGAAGGGCGTGGTGCGTTGCGAGACGGCCCCGATCAACCTCACGCCGGGCCGCTGCTTCATCAACCTCGGCGTGCAGAAGGCCGGGGTGATGGCGGACTACGTCCAGTATGCCACCATCTTCGATGTGGAGCCTGAGGACGTCTATGGATCGGGCAAAGTGCCTTCGCGGCAGCGGGTGATGAACGTGATCCGCCAGCAGTGGTCCTTCGAAGAGCGCCGCGAATGACGCGTCTCGAAAACGGCGCCCTCCAGGCGCACCCGCACTCGATCTGCGATCCCAACGGCCGGGTTTTCCTGCATGGCGGGCGGCTGTTTCGAGGATTGCGCGCGGGCTGGATGCCCGTGTGGGAGCGACTGCGGGCGAACGGGCTTCTCACGCGTCTGGTGGAGGCCGGGCTCCTGGTGGAGACGGTTCCGAGCGAGATCGAGATGGAGGGTTTTGCCGCCGTTGTGGAGCATCGGCGCATCCCCTTTCTGACGTATCCACACGAATGGCCCTCGGCGGCGCTCTATGACGCTGCCGTGTGCGTTGTCGACCTGATCGAAGAGCTGGGGCGCGAGGGGCTGATGCTGCAGGACGGCCACCTCGGCAATGTCCTGCTCGACCGCGGGCGGCCGGTGTATATCGACCTCACGTCGATCATCGATGCCGGCGAACACGCGATCTGGCCCTCCTATGGGGAGTTCGAAGTGGCGGCGGTGTATCCGCTCGTCCTTTATAAAACCGGGGTCGAGCGGATCGCGCGCATGCTCGCGTGGGTCGATGAAGGCGTGTTCCCGGGGGAAGTGGAGGCGATTGCCGGCCGGAAGATGCTGGAGCGGTGCTCGCGGGTCGGGCGGCAGGATGCCTTCGAGGTGCTGAGGGGACGGATACATGGCTGGATGCAGCGGCTCGGCTTCGCGCCGGACGAGGGGATTGCGCCGGAGCGGGTCCGCGATGGCCGGCGGCGCTTCATCCGCCGTGTGCGCGGGCTGCTGGCCGATCTCCAGTCGCGGCCCGGCCTGGAGCCCGTTGGCTCCGATCGTGCCGCCGACCGCGCGAGCCCGGCTCTGGTGGACGGTGTCGCCGGGATTCTCGAACGGGAGCGGGCCACGACGGTGCTGTGTGCCGGGGCGGCGATGGACGACGCGGCCGAGGTGCTGGCCGAGCGGGGATTCTCGGTGGTGGCGGCCTCAGGCGATGACGCGCGGTGCGGACGGCTGTTTCGGCGGGTACGGGAGCGCCGCCGCCCGGTGTGGCCGGTCGTGCTCGATCTGGCGCGGCCGACGCCCGGAGAGGGCGTCGGTGATTTCGCGACGACACCGGCGGCCGAACGCCTGGCTTGCGACTTTGTCTGGGTCGATCGGATGGCCGCGACATTTGTGCGCGATCGCCGCCTGAGCTGGAGCCACTTCGCCCGGGCGATTGGTGCGTTCGCCCGATGCGGGGCCATCGTCACGGAAGCGGATCCCGGGGAGCACGGACGGGATCGTTCCGGCGAGTCATCGGCCATGCTGGCGGCGCTTCGTGAGACCTTTGGCGAGGCGGAAGCATGGCGGGATTCGATTGCCGACAGTCGTGTCTTCGTGGCGCGGCGGCGGTTGGACCACGGAGGGAGTGGACGATAGGTGATGGCGCGGATGGGCTTTTCAGGCAAAGTGTTGCGCCGGCTGAAACGCGAATGGCGCCGCCG
>RFJS01000502.1 GCA_003694825.1 Verrucomicrobiota bacterium
GCCGGGCAGGTCTATGACCTTGGCCCCGGCGGCGGCGAAGGCCGTATCGACATGCTCGACCCAGGCCCCCGTCTCCGGCGACTGGGTCTCGAGTGTAATGACGGCGCCATCGAAGGTGCCGGAGGCCTCGAGCCAGGCGGCATGCACACCGCCCCCCGGGCGCCAGAGCACCGCCGAGCCGGATCCGTTTGCGGTGACGTTTTCGAGTAGTTTCATAATGCGAAGGCGTTGCAGCGGTGGCGGGATCAGGTGTCGAGACCGTCGACCGTCCAGGTGATGGCCCCCTGCTTGTTGGAGACGAGCTTGAGCTGCACTTTGGTGAAATCGCCGTCGCCGAACTTGATGTTGCCCTCGACGGAAATGGTGCAGGGAAACCCGACCTCGCTCTTGAGCGCGACCTTGCCGGTGTCGTCGTCCGGGTCAGGAACCCAGATCGTAGCGACGCCGGTGACGCGACCGGTGAGGGCGCCGCCGAAGAGGTCGGTGGCGAGGCGCTTGGCCTCATCGACCTCGAAGGTCATAGACTCGGTGCTCTCGGTCACGACAGTGCGCACGCTGCGCAGCACGCCGTTGGCATCGGGGCGTTTGATGTTCTGCTCGGTCTCATCGAGGCTGATGTCGAGCAGGCGGCTCTCGAATACGGTGGACGAGCCGCCGGCCGGCGTGAAGTCGATGACGCTGAGCCCGGCGTAGATCGATTTGGTGGCATCGAAGGGTGAAGTGGGAATGGCCATGGCAAGGAGCTATTGGTTGGTGGTTGAGCGGTGGTTGAGCGGTGGTTGCTGCAAAAGCACAGGGGGTCATTTGTCCTTCGCCGCCGGCGCGCTTAGCGTCTGGACGTTCGCGTCGATGCGCGTCACCGTGTTATCGATGCGGTGCAGCGTTGTCTCGAGCCGTTCGATGCGCACCTCGAGGGCATCCTGCTCACGCTCGACGACGTCGAGGCGCGCGTGGGCTGTAGCCATTGTCCAGACCGCGCCACAGATGATGGCGAGGCCGGAGAGGACGGCAACAACCCGGGCTATCGGGTTGCGCGCATCATCGCCTGACACGGGAGGGAGGGTCATGCTGTGAGCTTGAGCGGGTAGGCGAAGCCGAGGGTGTGCAGGATGTAGCCCTGTTCATCGACGCCGGCCTCGTAGTCGAGCAGCGAGAAGGTGATGCCGCCGGCGGTAGGCAGGTGCATGGCGGCGATGGCGGCCTCGACGAGATCGAGACCAGAAGGGCTGTGCGCGACAGTGCGCGACTCAGCGATGTACAGGTCGAGCTCAGCCTGCAGGAGAGCGCCGCCGCGGGCGCTGCCCCCCACCCGCCCGGCCTCGACGTAGCCGACGACGATGGCCACGCCGGTGGCCTCGAGCCTGTCGGTGATGGAGGCGGCAAGCGCGGCCTCGTCGGTGGCAGGGTCGAAGAGCAGCGGCGAGCCGAAGGCGGCGAGCGCGGCATCGGCATTAATGAGAGCCTGGGCGGCGGACTGGAGACCGGAGAGCGTCATGGCTGGTCAGGTCACGCGGAGCCCGGCGGCGCGGAAGGCTCGGCGGACACTCTCCTGCTGCTTGCGGCGCAGGTAGGACTCAGTGTCCGCGCGCACGGCGCGCACGGCGCCGGCGACGAGGCCGTAGCGGTTGGAGACGAGGGCGTGCGGGTAGCGCCCGCGGGCGTCGCGGTAGGTGGCGGTGATACGCAGAAAATCGCGCCCGCGCTGGACCTGGCCGAGCGGGCGGCCGGTCCGGTTGCGCACGTAGTAGACCCCGCGGGCGCTGGACGCGCGGCGGCGAAACCACAGAAACGAGGCGGCGAGCACCCCGAGGCCCCGGCCACGCAGGCTCAGCTCACGGCCCACGTATTTCTGGCGGAGGTTGAGTCGGCGCCCGCGCACCCGCCGGCGGCCGGTGGCGCCCTTGACTGAGGCGGCGCGCAATTCGCGCTCGTATTCACGCTGCAACGACGGACGAAGGACGGTGCCCCGCCCGCGGCGGGCGCGGGCATCCGCCTCGAGGCGGGCCAGGGTGCGGCCGCGCGTGGCGCGCGGATGCCCGCCCCACTGGCGGGAGCGGAAGGCGCGGAAAAGCTGGATGCCAAGGTCGCGACCTTTCCGGTCGAGGACCTCCTGGGCATCGCGGCCGGTGACACGGGCATAGGTGCGCAGCGCGGCAGCGAGGCGGTCGAACTCGTGCTGGATGGAGACGTGCATCAGCGGTCGGTGAGGATCAGCTCGGTGACGCCGTGCGGGTGGTCCACGCGGTCGGCCACGCGGTGGGTGGTGGCATCGGCGAGGCGGGTGAGCGTGCTGCCCTTCTGCGGCGCGGGCGACGGCAGCTCCGACGTGAGGACGTGCAGGGCGTAGAGGTGCCCGGAGGCACCCTGCAGGCGCGGATCATCCGGCCGCAGGGTGCCGTGGACCCCAACGAACGACGCTGTCTTAAACAGGTAGGAAGAGCCAGCATGCTGCACAGCAGCACGAAACCCCACCTGGAAAATATTTTCCGCGGCGGTCGGCATGGTCAGCCTTCGACCTCATCGGCGGAGAGTTCGAGCTCGGCATCCGCGGCGGCGGTGGCGACCGCCTCCCGGACGACTTTGCCGACCACCTCGCGGGCGGCGACCTCGGCTGAGCTGGCCTGCGCCGCTGCCCGGGCAGCGGCCAGCTCCTCCTGCTCGATACGCTTGCGCTCCTCCTCGGCAATACGGGCGGCGGCGCGGGCGGCGGCGGCCTCCTTGACGGGATCGCGCTGGGCCTTGCGGGCCAGCTCGATGGAGAGGCGGGCGGCGGCGGGCTCGCAATGCAGGCGCGGCTCCGGGTAGGTGTAGAGGCCGACAAAGTCGGCTTTGCCGGCGGCGACGGCAGCCTGATAGGCCTCCTCAGCGGCCAGGTTCTCCTCGCCGAGGTATTCAGTCTTCCACTTTCTTCCAGACTTGGACAGGACGATGATTGGTCGATTCATGGGCGGTGCTGGTTGATACAAGAAGGGCAGGGCGAGCTTGACGGGAGGATTGGCGGGCCGGCCTGCCCGCCCTGCCCCATTTGTGCGGCGCAAAGAAATCAGCGAGCGCGTTACGCGGTCTTGAGGATCTGGCCGTTGTTGGCGTTGCCCTTGGCGACGCCATACATCCAGCAGACGCGATTGTTGACGACGAGGGTGTTCGGATCGATCCACTGGTTGACCATGACGGTGAAGCCGGTCTTGGGGTCGGTCACGTAATCCATGACACCCGGGTAGGTGAGGTTCGGCGCCAGCTCCTCCGGGTTTTTCGGCGCCCGGGCGGCATAGACCGTAGAATCCGGCGTGCCGGCGAAGCCGACCATGTTGCCGGTGTTGGGGATGGCCGAGTAGGCCTCGAGCTCGAAACCAGCGACGTTCGGGAGGCGACCGGTCTGGATGGCATTCTGGTTGGCCGGGTTGTTGAGGGCGCTGACGACCAGGCTGTCGGCGAGGAGCGAGGCATCGACGGCGTCGTTGAAGACGAAGAAGCGGCGCTGCTCCGGGACCCCGCGGCTGTTGAGCGCCTGGCGCAGCGCCAGGAGCGTGTTGGTGTAGGACCAACCAGCGGCGACGGTCGTGGCGTTGGTGAAGTTGGTGGCGACCCAGAGGCCGGCCACGGAATCGACGATGGAGTTGCCGATGGCGATGGCGATCGGCTCGGCCGACTCATCGATGAGGTCGCGGTCGGTGGCGTTGTATTCCGCCGGCGTGAAAGCGTGGTGGATCTCCTTGAACTGGTCGAGCGTGACCGGCACATCCGTATCGGCCCGGTCGGTCGCGCCGGTGCCGAAGTCGTTGACGGTCGGGATAGCGCGGATACGGGTGATGACCTGCTGATTGAGGAGCGCGGTCTTGCTGCCGTCGAGGTCCTGGGTGCCCAGGGAGATGTTGCGGAGGAAGGGCCGCCGGGTGAAGGTGAGCTCAAGGGCGCGCTGCAGGATGAGCTTGCCAGCGAGGGTGCCAAGTGCGTTTGCCATAATGCAAAATCAGTTGAGTGGGTTGATGGTGGAAAATTGTCAGCGGAGGATCTTGTCGCGGTACTTCGCGTAGAAGGCGGCGGCCTCAGCGGGATCGTCGATCGACTCGTATTGCTCGCGGTAGTTGGTATCGCCACCAATCTCGCCGGCGGCGGGAACGTCAAGCGGCTCGTGGCCAGCCTGGGCGACCTGCCGCGCGGCGCGGACGGCGATGGCCTGCTCGATCGCAGCGCGCGCGGACTCCTCGGTGAGATCGTCGGGGGTGAGGTCGATGCCGAAGGCCCCGGCCGCGGCGGTAATCGACTGCAGGCGCGCTTCAAGTGCTGCGTATTGGTCCTTGAGCGGCACAGTGGCCTCGGCGACGCGCAGCTCGATGGTGTCTTCGAGCGCGGCCTCGATGGCGCCCGCGCTGAGGTCAGGATGGCCCTCGGCAGCCTCATCGTCGGGGGTGAGGTCGAGGCCGAGGACCTCGGCGAAGGTGGATACGAGGCCGGTCAGTCGGTCGATTTCAGCCTCTGCGGATTTGAGCTTGTTTTTAAACATGTTGTCGGCTGCGGTGCGGATTTGGTTTTTTCGCGCGGCCCTCACTATAGGCCGCGGCGGTCTGATTTTTTCCTCTAGAGGATGGCGGCGAGGTCGGTGAGAACTTCGTCAAGGTCGGTGACGAGGGTATCCACAAGCCCGGCACTCTGCGCGGCCGAGCCCGAAAAGCACTGGCCCTGCATGGTCTCGGCGGTGACGCCCGGGCGGGCCGCCTGCACGGTGGCCTTGAATTCCCTGGAGATCTCCATGACCCTCGCCGTGATGAGGGCGCGCTGCTCTTCGGTGAGGCTGGTGCCCATGATGCCGGCGGCCTTGTGCGCGCCGTCCTTGATGAGCTCGACCTTGATGCCCTGCTTGGCGCACCACTCGGTGTAGTCGACCACGGCGGAGTAGACGCCGATGGAGCCGACATCGGCCGACCGAGTCGCGTAGAGACAGTCAGACTGGCATATGGCGTAGTAGCCGGCCGAGGCGGTGGTGGAGTCGCAGAAGGCGGCGACGGTCTTGCGCTCGGCGGTCGAGCGGACCAGCTCGGAGAGCTCGGGGATGCCGGTGGCGGTGCCGCCCGGCGTGTCGAGGTGCAGGAGGACAGCGGAGACGTTGTCGTCGTCGCGCGCGGCCCTGATCTCGGCCGCGAGGCGATCGACGGACAGCCCACCGGCGCAGGCCTCCTCGATGGCGCTGAGGTGCTTGCCCATGATGCCGGAGCCCCAGATGTAGGCGATCTGGCCGGGGCCGGCATCGCTGACGAGTTGGGCGGCGCGGGCGTCGCGCTCCGGCCCATCGACGCCGGCAGCGGTGAGCTCGTCGGCAATGGCGAGCGTGATGTTTTCACCCGCGAGGTAGCGGGCGCTGGATACGGGCGCGCGGCTGAGCCGCTCGAGCGGCATGTCGAGCTCGACCTGTTCGGCAAAGAGCCGGGCATGCAGGACGGAGAAAATGGAGCCGAGCCAGGCGCGCTCGATGGCCCAAGGCGTATGCAAGACGGTGTGAATAATGCGCGGGTAGCTCATAGTGACTATTGCTGGGTGGTTGTGCTGTCGGACGAGCCGGAGTCGGCAGTGTTTGGCGCGGCGGCGGAATCGAGGCCGCCGGAGTTGGCGGTGAGCTGGTGCACCCGGTCCTCGGAAATGCCAAACTCTGCCGCGAGGTCGCGGATGAAGGCGGCCTCGACGGCCTTCTGGCGCAGCTCGGTCTTCCACCAGAGTCCGCGGCGTGCGAAGTAGCGCTTGAAGTTGTCGAGCGCAGCCTTGACGTTCGCGATCGCGGAGGCGGATTCGCGGCCCTTGTCGATCGTGACGTCCTCGGCCCCCGGGAGCCACTCGACCTTCCACCAGTCTGGCCGGGGAGGGATCTCGCCCAGATCAATGCCGCGGGCGACGGCGAAGGTGTAGAAAGGCAGCGTATCCTCGATCTCGTTGCGCCGCCACTCGTCGCAGGCCACGCGGACCTTTTCGAGGACGAAGCGCACGGCCGGGCCAGGGATACCTTTCGGGTCCCAGGCAAACTCATACGGAAAGCCGGTGCCGGTCGTGATGTCGCGGCCGATGTAGTCGAGGAAGCCGGTGAAAGTGGGGCTGGGCCGGTCGTGGCCGAACGACTCGAGCTTCTCGCCGGTCTTGAGTCGGGCGATCTCCGCTCCGAAGAGCTGCTCGAGCTTTATGGAGACACCCTCCTCCCAGCCGGTGGCCTCGACGCTGGTGAAGTGTTTCTCCGGCTCCTCGTCCTCACCGCTCTCGGTCGTAATGACGCGGGCAGTGCGGGAGAGGTCCTTGACCGCCTGCATCTCGAAGGCGAGCGCGTCCATGGCGTCGTGGAGCTTGTTGATGGCGGCCGCCAACGGAGTGACTCCGCGGACCTGGTCGGGTTCCTCCAGGAGGTATGAGTGGATTATTGCCGAGGCATTGACCGTGGAGTAGCGGTCGCCACCCCGAAGGCGGAAGCGGTAGGCGCGCGGGCGGTTGACGGCGTCCACCTTGACGCCATCGACCCAACCGTCGGCTGGGTCGACGTCGAAGTCGCCGCAGTTGTGCGCGCGGATGAGCTGGTATTGCGGCCAGCCCGAGCGGCTCGTCGTGAGCAAAGTGAAGATCTCGCCGTCGAAGAACTTCGCGGCGGTGCGCATGCGCTGGGTCTCCCAGAGCGTCATGCGCCCTGAGACATCGCCGATCTTCGCGACCTCCCAGAACCAGCCCCAGACGTGCTCGTTCCACTCATCATCGGCCGTAGCCGGAATCGGATAGACGCCGGGGCCGATGGCATGATCGACGAGGCTCTTGCAGACGCCCCGCACTAGGCCGATGTTCTTCTTGAAAAACCGCGCCTTGCGGACGAGCTCGGTGCGGGTGTAGGCGGTCAGCTCCTTGCGGAAGTCGGTGACCTGCGCCGATATGTAGGTGCGGTTGCGCGAGGTGCCGGCCCCCTGGTAGCCGCCTGGCACGTAGGCGGCCGGGTGGCCGCGGGCGTCGAAAATGGTGGGAAATTTCGCGGGCATGGGCCGGGCAGGTCAGGTGATCTCGAGCGAGGAGAAGTCGGCCCGGGTGGTCTTGCGGCGAGCCAGGCAGCGCGCGCGGATCTCCGCCACGGAGCTGAGCCCCTCGAGCATGCCGAGGGCCGCCTCCGCCACCTCGATGATCTGCGCGCGGTCCAGGCGCTCGGGCAGGACGAATGAAAAGCTGTTCCCTCCAATAGACGAGCTCACCTGCACGAGCCCGTCCGACCCGGTCGCAGTCGTAAAATGCCCGCGCTGGATCGCGCGGATCTTCGCGTAGACAGTCGAGACGTCAGCCTCCGGCGCATAGCTGTCGGTCTCGGTGGCTTCGCGGATGAAAGCTCGGACAAGTAAAAACGGCGCACCCATCTACTTAAGGGCGCGCCGGTCTGATTTTCGGGGAGCAGGAACGCCGACCCAGCCGCCCGAGGCGACTCGCTGCGAC
>RFJS01000503.1 GCA_003694825.1 Verrucomicrobiota bacterium
CAGAAGGACCGCGTCTGCTTCCCCTCGCCATACACGGTGATATCCTCGCCGCGGAGCGCCTGCACGATAAAGTTGGATACAACGCGCCCGTCGTTGGCGAGCATGCGCGGACCGTAGGTGTTGAAGATCCGCACCACGCGGATATCCACTTTGTTCTCGCGATGGTAATCGAAAAACAGCGTCTCGGCACAGCGCTTGCCCTCGTCGTAACAGGAACGCAGGCCGATCGGATTGACATGCCCCCAATAGCTCTCCGGCTGCGGGTGGACCTGCGGGTCGCCATACACCTCCGAGGTTGATGCCTGAAACACCCGGGCGCGCACCCGCTTCGCCAGGCCGAGGCAGTTGATCGCCCCCATCACCGACGTCTTCGTTGTCTTGATCGGATTGAACTGGTAGTGCGGCGGCGAGGCGGGGCAGGCCAGATTGTAGATCTGGTCCACCTCCACCTTGAAGGGGTCGATCACATCGTGCCGCATGAACTCGAATTTCGGATGCGAAAGGAGATGCGCGATGTTTTCCTTCCGTCCGGTAAATAGGTTATCCAGGCAAATCACCTCGTGACCGTCATTGATCAACCGGTCACAAAGATGGCTGCCGAGAAAACCCGCTCCGCCTGTAACAAGAACTCGCATAAGTTGAATCGATATCGACGGCCGCCCCCATGGCTTGACCATCCTGGGACTAACCTCTTGAGCCCGAAAAGGCGCTACTCAACCGAATAGTCGCCCGCCTCATAGCGATCAATCCACCCCCGGCTCCACGCCGCAAAGTCCCCCGCCTCGATGTGGCGGCGGGCCTGATGGATCAGATCCAGATAAAAACTCACATTGTGCAGCGTCAGCAGCGTGCACCCGAGAATCTCTCCGGCCATGACGAGATGGCGCAGGTAACCGATCGAAAAATTCCGGCAGGTATAATTATCGAAACCCGGCACCAGGGGCCGGTTCACTTCGCGAAACCGCTCATTGCGCAGATTCACGACCCCGTCGGGCGTAAACGCCGCCCCGTTGCGCGCCAGCCGCGTCGGAAGCACGCAGTCGAACATATCCACCCCCAGTCCGATCATCTTGAGCATCTGCGGCGGCGTCCCGAGCCCCATCGTATAGCGCGGCCGATCGACCGGCAGGTGCGGCACCGTCGCCCCCACCTGCTGCAACATCTCCGGCTCCCCTTCACCAACCGCCACGCCGCCGATCGCGTAACCGGGAAAATCCATCTCGCACAGCGCCTCCGCCGCGCGCTGGCGCAGATCCGCAAACGTCGACCCCTGCACAATTCCAAACACATGATGGCCCGACGCGAGAAAGCCCGCCTCCCGCGCGATATCCAGACACGCCCGGGCCCAGCGCGTGCTTCGCGCCACTGCCCGCTCCACCTCCGGCCGCTCGCACGGATAGGGCGGACACTCATCGATGACCATCGCGATATCCGACCCGAAATCCATCTGCAGCTCCATCACCTCCCGCGGCCCAAGAAACACCCGCCGCCCGTCGAGATGTGACTGAAAGCTCACCCCCTCATCCGTGATGCGGCGCAGCTTCGCGAGGCTGAACACCTGAAACCCCCCGCTGTCGGTCAAAATCGGTCCGTCCCACCCCATAAACCGATGCAAGCCGCCAAACCTGCGGATCAACTTCGAGCCCGGCCGCAACGCCAGGTGGTAGGTATTGCTCAAAATAATCTCCGCTCCCGTCTCCCGGATCTGCGCGGGCGTGAGCGATTTCACCGTCGCCTGCGTGCCCACCGGCATGAAAATCGGCGTCTCCACCACCCCATGCCGCGTCCGCAACCGCCCCCGACGAGCGGCGGTCGATTCATCCGTCCGAAGCACCTCAAAATGGTCGGCCATGGCGCACATCAATCGTGCCCCCAGCCCTCTGGCAACCCCCGAACCCAGGCTCGCAGCACCGCCGCTTGACCGCCGCCCGGCCCTCCGCGTAGCCTCCCGCCGCACGCAACACCCATGCTCCTGGTCATCGACAACTACGACTCCTTCACCTTCAACCTCGTCCAATACTTCGGCGAACTCGGGGTGGAGCAGAAAGTCGTCCGCAACAGCGACATCACCGTCGAGGAAGCCCTCGCGCTCGATCCCGACCGCGTCCTCATCTCTCCCGGCCCATGCTCGCCCAACGAAGCCGGCGTCAGCCTCGACATCGTCGCCGCCTTCGCCGGGCGCAAGCCGCTCTTCGGCGTCTGCCTCGGCCATCAATGCATCGGCCAGCACTTCGGCGGCCGCGTCGTCCGTGCCGACCGCCTCATGCACGGCAAGACTTCGCCCATCCACCACCGCGGCACCGATCTCTTCGCCGGTCTGCCCACCCCCTTCCCGGCCACCCGTTATCACTCGCTCATCGTCGAGCGCGCCTCCCTGCCCGACTGCCTCGAGATCACCGCCGAAACCGAAGAAGGCGAAATCATGGGCCTGCGCCACAAGTCCCTCCCCATCTGGGGCGTGCAATTTCATCCCGAATCCATCGCCACCGGGAACGGCATGGACATCCTGCGAAACTTTCTTCGCCTTTGAAGAACCCGAGCGAACCGCCAACCCAACCCCGGCTCCACCACCATGCGCTGCCCGCGATGCGCTTCCACTGACGACCGCGTCATCGACTCGCGCGCGAGCAAGGACGGCACCGCCATCCGCCGCCGCCGTGAGTGCACCAACTGCGGCCACCGCTTCACCACCTCCGAAACCATCGTCCGCGAAGACCTCGTCGTCATCAAACGCGATGGGCGTCGCGAAGACTTCGACCGGGCCAAGATCCTCGGCGGCCTCCGCCGCGCCTGCGAAAAGCGCCCCATCGACGCCGAACAGCTCAACCTCATCGTCGAAGAATCCATCGACCGCCTCGAAGAGCAATACGACCTCGAAGTCCCCAGCCGCGCCATCGGCGAAGAACTCATGCACCGGCTCCGCCGCATCGACCCCATCGCCTACATCCGTTTCGCCAGCGTCTACAAGGAGTTCCGCGACATCGCCGAATTCGCCAACGAAATCGCTGATCTCGAAAAGGAAAAATGACCGCCGTATGACGACCCGCGCCCAGATCGCCCGGCTCCATCTCGTCAACAGCGTGCTCGACCACCTCACCGGACACGACCTCTACCTCGCCGCCAAACTCCTCGAAGGCATCGAAGCCGCCGTGGGCAACGCCTCCGAAAACCTCGGCGAGCTCGTCGCCCGCCTGCATCACCGGCTCCTCGGCCGGGCCCCGGAGGCAGGATTCGCCTGGTGCGAAGCCGAAGCTGGCCCGCTCTTCGCCCGCGCCGAGCTCCTCTCCGCCATCCGCCGCAACGCCCCGCGCCCCCGCACCACGATTCTCGTGGCCCAGCCACCACCGCCGCCACCGTGGCTTCGCCGGACGAAGCGCGGCCGTCAGGCCGAGGCCGAACGGGCGGAAACCATCACCCAGCTCCAGGCCGCCGCCGCGCGGCACGCCCACCCCAAATCCCTTCTCACCGTCCTTTTCTACTGACCACCTCCCATGAAAACGATCTTCCAGAAAATCATCGACCGCGAGATCCCGGCCACCATCGAGCACGAGGACGACCGGTGCATCGCCATCCGCGACATCCAGCCGCAGGCGCCCGTGCACATCCTCATCATCCCCAAAAAGCCGATACCTCGCGTGGCCGAAGCCGCGCCCGAAGACGAGGCCACCCTCGGCCACCTCCTGCTCACCGCGCAGAACCTCGCCCGCAAGCTCAACCTCGAAAAGGGCTTTCGCCTCGTCATCAACAACGGTCCCGACGCCTGCGAATCGGTGCCCCACCTGCACGTGCACCTGCTCGCCGGCCGCCAGATGGGCTGGCCTCCGGGCTGATCCGCGCCCCCACCGGCGCGCCATCGCCACCCTTCTCACCCGCCGGACGGCGCCGCCTCGAAGCTCCCGTCCGGCCGTTTCCTCACGAGCTGCTTCAGCTCCAGCATCATCAACGCGGCAGAGACCTCCCCGGCCCCGCGCCCGGTCAACCCGGCGATCGTATCCACCGTGAGGATGCCGCCACCCCGAAAACACTCCCACGCCGCGGCCTCCTCCTCGCTCAACCCCGCCGGCACCTCCCCGCCGCCGTCCTCCGCTCCGGCGAGCGGTAGCGGCAGGGTCGGAGCCCGATAATTGAGCTCCTCGAGCACATCCTCGACCCGCGTCAGCAACACCGCGCCATCGCGCAACAACTGATGACAGCCCGCGCTCGAGGCCTGATCGATCCGCCCCGGCACCGCAAACACCGTCCGCCCCTGCTCCGCGGCAAAGCGCGCCGTAATCATCGCGCCGCCGTGAACCCCGGTCTCCACGACAATCACTGCTTCACACATCCCGGCCACCACCCGGTTGCGCATCGGAAAACTCTGCCGATCGGCGCGCCGACCGAACGGAAACTCCGAAATCACCGCCCCCGTCTCCGCGATACGCCGGTAGAGTTCGAGATTCTCCGGCGGATAGATGATATCGATCCCGCAGCCGAGCACCGCCGCCGTGCGGCCATCGACGCTCAGCGCACCTTCATGCGCCGCCGTGTCGATCCCGCGAGCCAGCCCGCTCACGACACAGAACCCCAGCCGTGCCAGTTCCGCGCCCAGCTTCTGCGCCACCGACCGGCCGTAGAGCGTGCAGCGCCGGCTCCCCACAATCGCGATGCAACGTTCGCGCGGACGGTATGGCCCCATGAAATACAAACCGATCGGCGGGTCGTGAATCTCCCGCAACAACGGCGGATATTCCGGATCCCGGCAGGTGACAAACGCAGCCCCGGCGCGCGCGGCCCGCTCCTCCTCCCGCTCGAGATCAAAGTGGCGCCGCCAGTTGCGAATCGTTTCGCACACCGCATCGCCCACGCGCCGGGCCTGCTTCAACCGCGCCGGCGGCGCCTCCAGCACGGCCACCGGGTCGTCGTCAAACAGCGCCAGCAGGCGATTCAACGTGATCGGCCCCATGCCGGGCAAGGCGTTGAGGATCATAAACGCCTGTCGCCGGGAAAGCGTCTCGCTCACGGGACCGTCCCCTCCTTCAACACGTCGGCGAGATGGGCGGTCAGTTGCGTCACCCGCGCCGCGCCCTGAGCCTTCGCCCGCGCCAGCCGGTCTGCCGCCCGGCCATGCCAGACCACCGCCCGCGCCGCGGCCTCGGCGGCCTCCAGCCCCTGCGCCAGCGCGCCTCCCGCCAGCCCCGCGAGCACATCCCCGCTGCCTCCGCGCGAAAGCACCGGCCCCCCATACGGCGCGACGTATACCGCCTCGCCATCGCTGATCCGCGTCGGCGCTCCTTTCAGCACCACCGTGCCCCGGAAACGCTTCGCCGCCGTCCGCAATGCCGTCTCATCGGCCGCGGTCTGACCCGCGATCCGGGCAAACTCACCCGCATGCGGGGTCAGGACAAGCGGGACACCGCCCGCGGCCTCCACCAACTCCGGCTGCAACGCGTCGCCATCGAGCACCACGGGCCGGCGCAGCTCGCGCAACAACTCGGCCACCAGGATCTGCGATTCTCTCTCCCGCCCCAGGCCGGGCCCCGCCAGCCACGCAGTGCAGCGGGCCGCCCGGGCCACGACCTCGCCCCGCCCCTCCAGCGCGAGGCCCCCATCGGGGGTCTCCGGCATCGGCACCCACATCGCCTCCGGCAGCCGCGCCGCCGCGGCGGCCGCGACCGACTCCGGGACGAAGGCCGTCACCAGGCCCACCCCGGAGAGCAGCGCCGCCTCCACCGCCATCATCATCGCTCCCGGCATGGCCCGCGAACCGCTGACGACAAACAGGTGCCCGAAGCTGCGTTTGTCCACACCGGCAGGCCGCAGCCGCCGCGCCGGTTCCAGCACCGCCGGCGTCAGCACGAACCGGCCGTCTCCCTCCGGCCGCTCCGCATCGAAGAAACCGATGTCCAGATAACGGATACGGCCGACACTGGCGGCATTGGCCGCGGCAAACAACGGCGCCTTCGCAATGCCCGTGGCATACGAAAAATCCGCCCGAAACGGCTCCGCATCGCTCGCATCGCCGATGCCGCTCGGCACATCGACGGCCGCCCTCATGCCGATGCCCGGGTGGCGGTTGACGGCCTCGATGATCCCGCGCGCCGGTGCACGCAGCGGAGGGCGAAACTGCATGCCGAAGATCCCGTCGAGACAGAGTGCGAAGGATTCGGCGGCGATGCGCCCGACGGCCCCCTCACCGTGCCGACCCGTGCCGATGATCTCGATACGCGCCTCTCCCGCGCTCCGCCACAGGGCCTCCAGCGCCCGGCGCACCAGCGGCCGCAGCGACGCCGTCCCCGGCACGCACACGATCAGCGCCGTCGCGCCCGGCACCGCCTGAAGGAGCTCGCACGTGGCGATGAGCGCGTCGCCGCCGTTGTGCCCTTTCCCGCAGAGCACCAGCAGCCGCGCGCCCGGGCCGAGCCCGCCCAGCTCGGCGGCGTCGCGCCGCACGGCGTGTGCGAGCGCCCGCCCGGCGCGCGTCATCGCCGCCCACTCGGCTGCCTCGTCCCCGCCGAGCAACCGCTTCTCCCACGCCATCGCGTCCGCACACGATAGAATCGGGTGGGCCGCTCTCCTGAGGTTTTCCGTCAACATCGCTCAAAGATTTCACCAGCCGTCTACTCGCGAAGGATGAGGGCGACGGCCATGGCATTGGTTTCCGTATGCGAAAGGGTCACCATCACGCGCGTCCCCCCGATGCGCCGCAACAACGCCTCACCCTTCTCGTCGAGGCGGACAAGCGGTTCGTGCCGCGCGCCGTGATAGATGGAAACGGACTTCCACCCGAGTTCCGCCCCGATGCCGGTGGTGAAGGCCTTGGCCACCGCCTCCTTTGCCGCGAAGCGCGCGGCGTAGTGCTTGTGCGGATGCTTCATGCCCGAGCAATAGGCGCGCTCTTCGGCAGTAAAGACGCGATCGAGAAAGCGCTCGCCCTGCCGCTCGAGCACACCACGGATGCGATCGACTTCCACGATATCCGCCCCGAGCCCGATCACGAAGCCACCCAGTTGAATGCCCGGCATCGTCTCCACGACAACTCGTCCTCCTGCGTTCGCGGCCTCCGCAGCTCAGGCGCCGTTCATGCGGGCCTTCATCTCGCGCACCGCCTCCTCGATTCCGGAGAAAAGGGCGCGGCTGAGAATCGCGTGTCCGATGTTGAGCTCGTGCAAGTGCGGCAGGGTGCGCACTTCGCCGATGTTCACGTAGTTGATCCCGTGGCCGGCGTTGACCATCAGCCCGAGCTCATGCGCGCGCTCCGCCCCGTCGTAGAGCCGCTTGAATTCGCGCGCGCGAACGGCGAAGTCGTGCCAGCCGTTTGCATACGCTCCGGTATGCAGCTCGATGAAAGGCGCGCCCAGCTCGGCGGCGGCGTCGATGTGCGCGGGATCGGGGTCGATGAAAAGGCTCACGACAATGCCGGCATCGGCGAGACGATTGATGGCCCGGGCCAGGCGCCGCTTCATGCCCAGGACATCGAGCCCGCCCTCCGTGGTGATTTCCTCGCGATTCTCCGGCACGATGCACACCGCGTCGGGCTTGAGCTCGAGCGCGAAACGCACCATGGCCGGGGTGCAGGCCATTTCGAGATTGAGCCGCGTGGCGATGCACTCGCGGAGTCGATACAGATCGCGCGGCTGCATGTGGCGTCGATCCTCGCGCAGGTGAGCGGTGATCCCGTCCGCCCCGGCCCGCTCGGCGAGCTGGGCAAGCGCCACGGGATCGGGCTCGACGATGCCGCCGCAGGTCGCCGGGGCCCGACGGTAACGGGCCTGGCGCAGCGTCGCCGCGTGATCGATGTTCAAGCCGAGAAGCAGGGATCGGGGGGATGCCATGCGCGCACTGTAACGAAAACTTCGCGTTTGAATAGCCCCGAACACGCACGACACTGCCCACACTTCATCAAGCGGCTCTTCGCCGTGCCACCACCCATGTCCGATCCCGACAACCCGCCCTCCAGCCCGTCCGCAAGACCCGCGCAGCAGCAGGAAAACCTCCTGCTCAATCTCGCGTTCAACATCATCATCCCGGCGCTGATCCTCAGCAAACTCAGCACCGAGGAGCGCCTCGGCCCGCTCTACGCGCTGCTGGTGGGCATCGCCTTCCCGCTCTCCTACGGCGTCTACGATCTTGTCAAACGACGGAAGTGGAATCTGTTTTCCATCGTCGGCCTGGTCAGCGTGGGGCTGACCGGCGGACTCGGCCTGCTCGAGGCCGATGCACTCTGGTTTGCCGTAAAGGAGGCGGCCGTGCCGACAATCTTCGCGGTCGCGGTGCTCGCCACGTTGAAAACCCGGCAGCCGCTCGTGCGTGTGCTCATTCTCAATGAATCGGTTATCGATGTGCCGAAAATCGAGCGTGCCCTCGAGGCCAACGGCACCCGCGGCGAGTTCGACGCGCTGTTGAAAAGCGCCACGTGGTGGCTGTGCGGGAGTTTCGCCCTCAGCGCCGTGCTCAACTTCG
>RFJS01000081.1 GCA_003694825.1 Verrucomicrobiota bacterium
CGCGCTCGCGGGCGGACCGTCCGGCGAACATCGCGTCGCCGCCCCCCGAGTGCAGGCCGTCGACACCACGGCCGCCGGCGACACCTTTATCGGCTACCTGCTCGCGTCCCTCTCCGGGGGCGATCCCCTTCCCGCCGCCCTCGCCCGCGCCGTGCGCGCCGCCGCGCTGAGCGTCACGCGCCCGGGCGCCGCTGCGTCCATTCCCACCCGCGCCGAGGTGGACGCGTTCGCAACGGCTTGACGCCCGTCCCCGGCTTGCGGGTGCGGCACATCGCGCCCACACTGTTCCCCTTCGGACCCCGCGCCGCTGGCGTCCTTTTCTCATTGATCCTCCAACGCTCAACCTGCCGTTTCCGTCCCATGCCCATGCCTGTCCGCCCCCGGCTCTGCCTGCTTTGTGCGATCGTTGCCCTCGGCCTCGGCGCCGTCCCCGGTTACGCCGGGCTGAAGATCTTCTACCTCCGCCATGCCGAGAGCGGCGGCAACGTCGCCCGGCAATTCGAAACCATACCGCCCGACCAGCGTCCGCCCTACGTCGGCAACGCCGACACGTTCTCGCCTCTGGGCTGGAAACAGGCCGCCGCCGTCCCCGACATACTCGCCCCCTACCGCATCGACTTCATCGCCGTCTCGCCGCTCTGGCGCGCCCGCAACACCATCCGCCCTTACCTTCACCTGTATGCGCGCACCGCTGAAATCTGGCCCGAGCTTCGCGAGTTCGGCAACACCGGCGATCGCCTCGCCTTCCTCGGCCGCGACGACCTTCCCCCGCCCGACCCCGACTTCCGGGCCAACGGCCCGATGCTCATCCTCGCTGGCGAGGACGAGCGCCTCTTCCGCGTCCGCCCCGACAGCCCCCGACAATACGACTACCTGCGCGGCGGCGCCGAGGGCGCGGCCGACCTCGTCGAGAGCATGAAGATCGTCTTCGAGCGCATCCGCCGGGAATTCGGCGGCACCGACTCCTCCATCCTCCTCGTCGGTCACGGCACCGCCGGCCGCCACCTGCTCCACGCCCTCACCGGCGAGGACGCGCCCCTGAAGCTCGGCCTCAAAAACGCCGCCCTCTGGCTCGCCGAGGAACAGCCCGACGGCACCTTCCATATCACCCTCGCCAATGGTGAGCCGATAACCTCCGACCGCCACTGACAGACCCCGTCGGCCCGCCGCCACCCCGTCCCGCTCATGCCCGGCCTGTCGGCGAAAAGATCCGCCTCACCGTGACCTCCGGCCGCCGCCCGGCAACGGGTTGTGCCATCCACCCCTCGTTCCGACGCGACGCGGCAAAGACGTTCGCCCAGTCCACCATCATCCGAAGTCCACTCCACGCTTCACGCGCGGTGCCGCCCTTCCCGGCGGCACCGCGGGCTTCGTCGCCCCCTCCGGGTCTTCCGCACGGGGTGGTTTCGACCACCGCCGTCCGCACTCATGCGATCCGTTTATGCCCTCCCAACTGACCCTTCAATCCACCGTCCGGCTCAACGACGGCAACGCCATGCCCGTCCTCGGGCTCGGCGTTTTTCAGATGGACGATGAGCAGGAATGTATCCGCGCCGTGCAGACAGCCCTGGACTGCGGATACCGCCACATCGACACCGCCGCGGGCTACGGCAATGAGGCGGCCGTCGGCACCGCCATCGCGCAAGCACCCTTCCCGCGCGAGGCGATCTTCATCACTTCAAAAGTGCCGCCCGACAGACTGGGGCGCGCCGCCACCCGGCGCTGCGTCGAGAACAGCCTGCGCCACCTGCGGACGGACGTCATCGATCTCTACCTGATCCACTGGCCCCGGCGCGAGGGCACCGAGGCGTCCCATGAGGAACTGCAGGCGCTGCGCAACGAGGGAAAGCTGCGCTCGGTCGGCGTGAGCAACTTCTCCGTGCGCCGTTTTGAGGAGCAGTTCTTCCCGCGCATCACCGGGATCCCCGCCGTGAACCAGTTCGAGCGCCACCCCTTCTGCGCCAACAACGCGCTGGTCGATTTCTGCCGCCGGCATGGGATTCAACCCGTGGGTTACTCGCCACTGGGGCGCGGCGGCAGCCTCTCTCACGCCGTGATCCAGCGCATCGCCAGGGCCCACAACAAGACCGCGGCCCAGGTCGTGATCCGCTGGCAACTGCAGCACGGCGTCGTCGTCATCCCCAAATCCGCCAACCCCGCCCGCATCCGCGAAAACGCCGACGTCTTCGACTTCGCCCTCGGCGCCGACGAGATGGCGCAAATCGATAACCTGGATTCAAACGCCTCCATCATCGACTGGCTTCCCGAGCATGACTGGTTCTGAAAATCCCCCTGCGCGCACCCTGCTCGTGGGTGCGGGCGCCCACGGATTGAGCACCTACGCCGCCCGTGTCCTCCCCCGCCTCGCCGCCGCCGGCCGGCTCGTGCCCGTCGGCGTCGTCGAGCCCGATCCCGCGCGCCGGTCGCAGGGGCTGCAGGTGCTGGGGCTGCCGGATTCGGCCGGCTTCTCCACACTGTCCGACGCCCTGCGGACGCGCCCCGACCTCGTCATCGTGGCGACGCCCTATTTCCACCACGAGGCAATCTGCAGCGAGGCGGCGGCAGCCGGTTGCCATCTCTTCATCGAAAAGCCCCTGAGCGATTCCCTCGAAAGCTGCTACCGGATCGAGCAAACCGTGGCCAGCGCCGGGGTGAAGGCAGCGGTCAACATGAGCGGCCGTTTCGAAATCGAAAAACGAGCCCTGGCCGACGCCCTGCGGAGGGGGCTGGCCGGGCGCGTGGAATACCTCTTCGGGCGGATGCGATGGAACCACGAGCAGCGGGCAAAGTATCGCGCCGACAAACCCTATCCCTTCCTCAACGAGGGCGGAGTGCACGCCATCGACATGCTGCGGGCCTACGCCGGGGGCTATCCCGCCCGCGTCTATCACCTCGCCTACCGTTCTGCCTCCTCGGTGTTCACCGGTTGCGCCAGCTCCGTGCTTTCGGTGGAGATGGACAACGGGGTGTGCTGGGTGCTGGAGGGCTCCTGGACCGGCGCGGCTGACATCAGCCCGTGGCGCCGGGAATACATCCGGGCGGATGGAGACGAGGCCAGCCTGCTCCTTGAGGACCAGAAACTCTGGCGCTGGCGGGATCGCGAGCCGCAAGCAGGCACCGAGGCGCGGCAGTTGCTGGCGGATCACTCCGGGCAATCACAGGACCACGGCACTGAATACCTCCTGACCCGCTTTCTCGACTGGATCCGTGGCCGGACCAATGACCACCCGACCTCGCTGGAGCACAACCTGCCGCTGATGGACCTGCTTTTTGCCGCGTTTGCCTCAGCGGACCAGAAACAGGCCGTCGATGTGCGCGAATTTGCTGCGGCTCACGGGAGGCAGAGCCCCTCTAACAACCGGGACTGAGACCGCCCCGGACCGCAACCACCAAAACCCTCGAAGCGCCGTTGCGCGTCAAAGCCTCGCCCCCGACGAGCCGTCCCGGGGGCTCGGCCCTCGCTAAAGCATGGACCCGAGGTCTCGCGCGACGGCGCGCCTGCCCATTCCCGGTCGCCTGCCCGTCCGCGGGTTGCGGTCTACGCTGCTCGTGCCTGCCGAACCCAAAGATGACGTTCCTGCCACCCGCCAACACGGCGGCCACCCTCGCGACATGAAAGCCCCGATCCTGTTCCTCGCCCTCTGCCTCCCCGCTTCATTTCTGAGATTCCCGGCCGCAGCCCGCACCCTCGACGCGGACACGCTGCTCGTTCTTCCGCCCGATCCGCCCACGGCCGTGCGACTCGCCGAGGCCTCGTCCTCAACCAGCATCACCAGACGCCGCTCGGGTTCGTCGGCTTCCGCTGGCCGCGCGGCCAGTTGTATTCGCCAACGAAAGATATGGACACCCTGCGCCGCGTCTGGGCGCATTGCGTCGCC
>RFJS01000504.1 GCA_003694825.1 Verrucomicrobiota bacterium
CCACTGCGTCCGACACCTGATCGTGCGCCATGTGTCCCCACCAGGTGAGCACATCCGTTTGCGCCAGCCGCTCCTCCGAGAGGCCATGCTCCGGCTCCTGCAGCGTCGCTGTCGACACCTCCAGATCGCCCCCCGACTCCCGCAAGGCCTCCGCGATGACCTCGTGCATGCCATTCGGATAAATCTCGGCAACCTTCGGGTGCTTGTGCTCATGGACATTCTCACCCCAGACGACGACGCGCAGCTTGCTCATGCCGCCAATTCAAACCAGCCCCATCCTCTCCCCTCGAACAAATTTCTTCCCGAAACCGCGCAATACAGAAGAATGCTCTCCGTGCCCCAGGACAACGCCTTCCCCTCCGCGCCGGTTCGCCTCAAGGATCTCGCCCCGGGTGAGCGCCCGCAGGAACGGCTCGAACGTCACGGCGCCGGCGCCCTCAGCGACACCGAGCTGCTCGCGCTGATCCTGCGCAAGGGCACCGCCCGCCACGACGTCCTCTTCCTCGCGCAACGCCTCCTCGCCGAAGCCGGATCCCTCGAAAACCTGTTGACCTGGAGCGAAAGCGACCTGCGGCGCATCCCCGGCATCGGCCGCGTCAAGGCGGCCCAGCTCATCACCGTCCTCGAAATCGCCCGCCGCGTGCGCCGCGGCAGCGCGGCCGAGCCCGAAGCCTTCACCGACGCCGCCGACGTGTTTCGCCATCTCGAAATGGTCGCCGCCGGCCTGCAGGTCGAAAAATTCTGGGTCTTGTGCCTGAACCGGAAAAACCGGCTCCTGCGTCGACACGAAGTCACCTCGGGCACCGCGACAAGCAGCCTCGTCCATCCCCGCGAGGTCTATCGCGAGGCCATCCGCCTCGGTGCGGCCGCCATCATCTGCGCCCACAACCACCCCAGCGGCGACCCCGCGCCAAGCGCCGCCGACATTCAGGTCACCCGCCAGCTTCGCGATGCCGCCCGCACGCTCGACATCGACCTGCTCGACCACGTCATCATCGGCCGCCCCACCCGCGATCCCAACCGCCGCGGCTACTACTCCTTTCGCGACGCGGGACTGCTGTGACCGCCCCCTCGAGCCGGCCGAAACCACCGAATGCGGCAACTTTGCAAAAAAACCTTGATCTCCCCGGCAGCGTCCGAAAATTCACCAGCCCCTTCCTGATTGGCCGGTGGGATACTCAAGCGGTCAACGAGGGCAGACTGTAAATCTGCTGGCTTAGGCCTACGCTGGTTCGAATCCAGCTCCCACCACCACCTTCCGCCCCCCGGGAAGCGACCGCATCCGAAACACGCGTCTTTCGCCATGCAAGGCAACGCAGCGGGATGAAAACCAGCCCACTGGTTCGACGCAGTGAACCAACGGCGAACGCAGATGGGGCACGGCAACACGGGCCTGAACCTCGAGAAACCGACCCGACCTTTCCCTGCCCTGCTAAAGCCGCACGTCAGCGTGTTGGGCTCTCAGCCAGCCGCGCACCCGTTCGCGCAACTGTCCCGCCGCGGTCAGGAGGCGCCGCACCTCGGATTGCGCCACATCGTCGAACCCGTTCGGTCGTTCCCGGCGTTGCCGTCCCTCCTCGATCACCGCCGCGACACTCGGATCCACCAGC
>RFJS01000505.1 GCA_003694825.1 Verrucomicrobiota bacterium
GGCAGCATGGCCGTGCTCGGCATGAACGAGTTCAAGATCATGGAGATGCTCATCGATGTCGAGCTGCGCGCCTACAAGGGCCTCAACATCCGCGCCATCTTTCTGCAGAATGTCATCACCGATCTGATACTCGGCCTCGGGATCGCGGAAGTGTTTGCCGCCTATTGCGACTACATCCGCAAGCGCTACAAGGTGCTCCCGGGACTGATCACGCAAAATATGCCGCGCCTGAAGGCGTTTCTGGAGAAGGCGGGCATCGACGGTGTGGTGATCTGCACGTCGTTCAACCGGATCGGCTACCTGATGTCGCCCGACGTGGAGAGCTATGTGAAGGCGGCCGAGGCCAACGATCCCTCCCGTTACCAGCTCATGGCCATGTCGACCATGGCGTCCGGCGCCATTCCGGCCAGGGATGCCTACGACTTTATCAACCGGCAAAAAGTCCAGTCGATCGTCTTCGGCGCGTCCTCGGAGAAGAATATTCGCGAGACGGTCAGCCTGATCTCGGACGCTCCGGTTGGCTGATATCCCGCCTGGCCGGTTGTCGGCCCCGATGAAGATACTCGTGCTTTCACGCTTTGCCCCGGGCGACGGCTCCGGCGGGGCCGCTTTGCGGATTTCCCAGAATCTGCACGCGCTCGGAAGAATGGGGGAGGTCGATGTCCTTACGGTCGGCCTGCCCGAGACCTCCCGGCCGGTGCCGGGCATCCGTCACTGGGAGGCGCGTGGCGTGCGTTCGCTCTCCGCCCGGCGTCGTTTCCGGGAGACGCTCCGCAACCGGCTCTGGCCGCTGCGTCCGGGAGCCCATCCCGAGCTCGACATGTATCACCACCTGGAGGTCGAGGCATGGCTTCGGCGGCGTTGTCGGGAGGAGCGGTATGATGCCATCGTGATGGAGGAACTCGTCTTCGGCCGTTACCTCGACACGCTCCGTGCCGCCGGCGCCGCCGTGGTCTACGATGCCCACAACGTCGAGGGCGTGCTGCACGAGACGATCGGCGCTGATTCGCATTGGGCGGCGGGTGGCCGAGTGAGCGCCGCCCTCAAGCGCTGGCTGCTGCGGGGACGGATGAAGCGCGAGGAGCGGCGCGTCGTGCGTGGCGTCGATGCGGTGTGGTGCTGCAGCGCGTTGGATGCCGAGGGGATGCGCTCTCATTATGGTCCATTGTCCGTGCCGTTGGAGGTCGTGCCCAACGCGATCGACGTGCGCCGCTACCGGGAGCTTCCGCCTCCCGATGGTGCGGCATGGACTCGCGACGAGATGACCCTGCTGTTCGTCGGTTCGTATGCCTATCCGCCCAATGAAGCGGCGGCGCTGCGGCTGATCCAGGGCGTCCTGCCGGCGCTTCGAGCCATGGGCCGCCGGGCGCGCGTGAGGCTGGTCGGCCGCGGAGTCACCGGGCGGATGCGGGAGGCGGCGGCGACGGATGATGCGGTGGACCTTGTCGGCTCGGTCGACAGCGTGTTGCCGGTGCTGGCCGAGCCGTGTGTCGTCGTATTGCCCATCACGGCCGGCGGTGGCACGCGGCTGAAAGTGCTCGAGGCTTTTGCCGCGGGCCGGCCGGTGGTCTCGACGGGGAAGGGTGCCGAGGGCATCGACGCGACCGATGGCCGGGAACTGCTTTTGGCCGAGGATGACCGGACGCTGGCCGAGGCGGCGTGCCGGGTGTGGGACGATGCCGGGTTGCGGGTGGATCTCTGCCGTCGGGCGCGGGAACTGGTCGAGGCGCGTTACTCCTGGGAGGCCGTGGCAGCAATCATCGAGCACGCCTTGTCTCGAGTGGCGGGACAGCGGAACCGACGCGGATGAAGGTGGTTCATGTCAGCTACAGCGATGCCGGCGGCGGCGCGGATATCGCGGCCCGGCGCCTGCACCTCGCGCTGCGCGAGGCGGGGGTCGATTCCCACATGCTCTGTCTCTACAGTTCCGGAAAGACGCCGGGAGCCCGGGGCGTGAGGCGGCGGACCCGGGGGATCGGCGCGCGCCTGGCGGCGCGGCTGCGTTTCGAGCTGCGGCGGATCCAGCGCGACCCCACCTGCGGCGGCCTGTCCATCAACTGGCTGCGCAATGCCATGCCCGCCCGTATCCGCGCCCTCGAGCCGGATGTGGTGCACCTGCACTGGCTGGGCATGGGCACGCTGCGCATCGAGGACCTTCCACGACTGCCGGGACAGCTTGTCTGGACCGTGCACGACATGTGGCCGTTCTGTGGCGCCGAGCACTACACCTTTCGCGACACCCGCTGGCGCGAAGGCTATACCTGGGCCAATCGGGCGGAGCAGGCGCGGGGGCTCGATGTCAACCGGTGGGTCTGGCGCCGCAAGTGGCGGGCCTGGCAGGGGAGGACGATCCACACCATCAGCGTTTCATCGTGGATGGATGCGTGTGTGCGGGAGAGCCGGCTCTTTCGCGACCGGCCCGGTGAACGGGTCGTCATCGGCAA
>RFJS01000506.1 GCA_003694825.1 Verrucomicrobiota bacterium
AAGAAAGCCGTCGGCCTCAACGGCGTCGGCCAGAAAGCCGTCAACGCCCTCTCCGTCTCCTATCGCGCCCAGGCCATCCGCGATGGAAAGACGAAGATCGTCGAGTTCGAGAAGGGCAAACTCGTGCGCGAATCCCGCACCACCGCCACCCGGGAGCGCAACGGCACGATCATCGAATTCACGCCCGACGAGGAACTCTTCGGCAAGGACTTCAAATTCCGCCGCGAGTTCATCGAGGACATGCTCTGGAACTACGCCTTCCTCAACCGCGGCCTCACCCTCGTCTTCAACGGCAAGCCCTTCAAATCTGAGAACGGCCTGCGCGACCTGCTCGAAAAAAACCTCTCCGGCGAAATCCTCTATCCCATCGCCCACCTCGAGGGCACCGACATCGAGATCGCCCTCACTCACGGCTCCCACTACGGCGAGGAATACTACTCGTTCGTCAACGGCCAGCACACCACCATGGGCGGCACCCATCTCGCCGCCTTCCGCGAGGCCGTCGTCAACACGGTGCGCAACTTCTACAAGAAAAACTTCGACGCCGCCGACATCCGGCAGTCCATCGTCGCCGCGATCTCAATACGCGTGATCGAGCCCGTCTTCGAATCTCAGACGAAAACCAAGCTCGGCTCCAACGACGTCGCCCCCGGCGGCCCCTCCATCCGCCAATTCGTCGGCAACTTCGTCCAGCAGCACCTCGACAACTGGCTGCACCGCAACCCCGAGGCCGCCCAGACGCTCCTCGCCAAAATTCAGAACAGCGAACGCGAGCGCAAGGAACTCGCCGGCATCCGCCGCCTCGCCCGTGAGCGATCGAAGAAGGCCAGCCTCCACAACCGCAAGCTCCGCGATTGCCGCGCCCACCTCGGCACCAAACACAAACGCGCCGAAGAGAGCATGCTCTTCATCGTCGAGGGCGACAGCGCCGCCGGCTCCCTCACCGCCTGCCGCGACGTCGAGACCCAGGCCGTCTTCGCCCTCAAGGGCAAACCCCTCAACACCTACGGCCTCAGCAAAAAGGTCATCTACGAAAACGAGGAATTCCACCTCCTGCAGAGCGCCCTGAACATCGAGGACGGCATGGATGGCCTGCGCTACAACCAGGTCGTCATCGCCACCGACGCCGACGTCGACGGCATGCACATCCGCCTCCTGCTCATCTCCTTCTTCCTCCAATATTTCCCCGCCCTCATCCAGAACGGCCACCTCTTCATCCTCGAGACGCCCCTCTTCCGCGTCCGCAACAAAAAGGAGACGATCTACTGCTACTCCGAGGAGGAAAAACTCCAGGCCATGGAAAAGCTCGGCAAGGCCGCCGAAGTCACCCGCTTCAAGGGCCTCGGCGAGATTTCACCCGACGAATTCAAACGCTTTATCGGCGAAGACCTTCGCCTCGAGCCCGTCACCATGGCACACCTGCACGACTGCGATGAGCTGCTCGGCTTCTACATGGGCAAAAACACCCCCAGCCGCCAGCAGTTCATCATCGAAAACCTCAAAATCGAAAAAGACCTCGTCGAAGCCTGAGTCCCGCCGGGCCGGACGTCCTCTCCCGCCGGCCCCGAGGCTTGCGCTCTCGCTTCGCCGGGAAACAGATCCGTGTATCCACGCCTCATGACCGCCCGGCAAACCCTCTCCGGACTCCTCCTCGCCCTCGCCACCGCCGCCTCCGCCGCGGCGCAGACACCGGCCCCGAGCCGCCCCGTCGCCCTCGACCCCTTCGAAGTCACCGCCCATCCGCTCGGCGCCGACGAGCGCACCGCCTCCACCTGGGTCGTCACCCCGCCGCCGGACACGCCGTCCACCTCCCGGCTCGCCGACACGCTCCTCGAGGTCCCCGGGCTGCACATCCAGAACTTCGGCGCCGCTGGCGGCCGCGAAACCATCTACCTGCGCGGCACCGAGGAAAACCACACCGTCGTCTTCCTCGACGGCGTGCAGCTCAACGACCCCAACGACTCCCGCGGCGGCGGCGTCGACCTCTCCGGAATCGAGCCCGCCGTCATCGCCCGCGCCGCCGTCGTCCGCGGCCCCGGCTCCGTTCGCTACGGCCCCGACGCCCTCGCCGGCACGATTCACCTCGAGACCCCCGGCAGCGACACCGCGCAAGCCACCCTCCAGGCCGAAACCGGCGGCGATGGCTTCCGCCGTATCCTCGGTTCCGGCACGGCGCCCGCCGGCGACACCCTCGCGCTCTCCGCCACCGGCTCGTGGTTTGAAGACGGCGACGACCAGCGCGGCCGCATGCGCCGCAGCTTTCTCCAGGGCGCTGTTCGCTCCACCGGCCCGGTCCGGGCCGCTTTCAGCGCGTGGCACAGCCGCATCGACGCCGCCGCCTTCCCCGACGACAGCGGCGGCTACCGCTTCGCCGCAATCCGCACCCTCGAAACCCGCGACGAACGCCGCACCGGTCTCGCCGGCCGCCTCAGCGGCGACTGGTCCCTCGGCACCTGGGCGGCCACCGCCGACTACGCCGATATCCACACCCGCGTCATCTCCCCCGGCGTCGCCCCCGGCCTGCGCGATCCCGCCGGCCTGCCACCCACCGACACCACCACCTCGCTGCGCCGCCTCCACGTCTCCCTCATGACCGAACGCGCCTCGGAGGACGGAGCCCTCGCCGTCGGCCTCGACTACCAGCACGAGGACGGCCGCAGCGACAGCACCATCGACTTCGGCTTTCCCCTGCCGGCCGACTTCCAGCTCACCCGCTGGCGCCTCGGCGGCTTCGTCGAGGCCAACCGCAAAACCGCCGCCGGCATCACCGCCGCGGCGGGCGCCCGCGTCGACCGCTACAGCGACGACCTCACCCGCCTCACCGCCCGCGCCGGCCTTCTCGGCCCGCTCGGCAGCGACGCCACCCAATGGCGGCTCAACCTCGGCAACACCTTCAAGGCGCCGAGCTTCTTCGCCCTCGCCCACCCCCTCGTCGGCAACCCCGACATCAAACCCGAAACCGCCCTCACCGCCGAGGCCGGCCTTCGCCACATCCTCGCCGGGGGCCGCGGCCTCATCGACCTCACCGCCTTCGCCTCAAAGGTCGACGACGCCATCGACTTCGACCCCGGCCCTCCGCCCATGGTCGCCAACGTCGATGCCATCGATGCCCACGGCCTGGAGGTCGCGCTGCTGCTGCGCGCCACCGATCAGCTCACCCTCCGAGGCTCCGCCACCTGGGCCAGCGTCAGCTCCGACCCCGACGGGGCACGCATGCGCGGCCGTCCCCGCTGGCGCGGCGCCATCGCCGCCACCTGGACTCCCGCGCCGCGCCTTACCCTGACCGCCCGCCTCACCGCCGTCGGCGACATCCTCGACAGCGCCATCCCCACCGGCGACCGCATCCTGCCGAGCTGGATACGCTGTGACCTCACCGCCGCCTGGACCGTCCACGCCAACCTCCAGCTGCTCGCCTCCGCCGACAACCTCTTCGACGAAACCTACGAAGAAGCCCTCGGCTTCCCCGCCCAGGCCCGCCGCCTCCGCGCCGGCCTCCGGCTCACCTTCTGACACCGCGGCCGGAAATGCCCGAAGCCCCTCGCGTGCGGCGATAGCGGCC
>RFJS01000507.1 GCA_003694825.1 Verrucomicrobiota bacterium
GACCACCCGTCCACGGACCTTCCCCGCGAGCATGGCCTCGGCAATGCGTGGTGCCTGCTCGAGAGGCTCGATCCGGCACATCGCTTCGATCGCGCTCCGCGGCAGGGTGTCGAAGAGCCGCCGCAGTGCCTGGCGCGCCCGGTCCTCCAGACAGTGCACGGCATCGATGCCGAGCAGGTTCACCGCCCTGAGAATAAAGGGAAACACGGTCACCGGCAGATCGGCTCCGCCCGCGTTTCCACAGGCCGCCACACTTCCCCCGTAGCGAACCCGCGCCAAAACACTGGCCAGCACCCGTCCGCCGACCGTATCCACACCACCGGCCCACCGTTCCGAAGCCAGTGGCTTAGCCGAATCGGCGAGCTCGGCGCGATCGACGATTGCCGCGGCACCGAGACGCTGCAGATACGCCGCCTCTTCCCGACGCCCCGTCACGGCCTCAACCCGGTAACCCGCATCCGCCAACAACGCCACCGCGTATCCCCCCACGCCGCCACAGGCTCCCGTGACCACGACCGGCCCCCGCTCAGGAACGATCCCGTGCCCCTCCAGAGCCATCAGGCAGAGCACGGCGGTGTAGGCCGCAGCACCGGCGCCCACGACCTCCGTGAGCGCCACCCCTTCCGGCACCCGTTCCACCGCCGCGGCCGGCAGGCGCGCATACCGGGCAAATCCTCCCGAACGCTGATCCCCCACCCCTCTGCCGAACGCGAAGACCGCGTCCCCGGGGCGAAAGCGAGCATCGTCCGACGCCAGCACCTCGCCCGCCAGCTCCACGCCCGGGATGATCGGAAACCGCCGCAACACCCGCCCCCGAGCCGTGAGAGCGAGTGCATCCTTGTAGTTGAGCGCGCTGTAGCGCACACGCACGGTCACCTCGCCTTCCGGGAGCATTTCGCTCCGCAGTGACGTCGTCCAAACCGCCGGCCGACCGGCTTCCTCCGCGAGGAATCCACAAAAGGTTCTTTTCATGCCGCGATGATGAACGGTGGCGCCCCTTCCCGGCAATGGCCCACAGACCGGTTCCGCTTGATCGATGCCGGAATCCCTCAGAGCGTGTCCCCAAAGCCGGCAGCCTGTCTTTGGCGCACAACGCGCCACGCCGCCGGATGCGCCACCACACGCCGAACGCGACCCTACCGAAAACCATGGACGAAAACACCCGCCTGACCCGCCTCGAAGAGAAGACCGCCTTCCTCGACCAACACGTCACCGAACAGGACAAGGTCATCTTGCGCCAGAGCGAGGAGATCGATCGTCTCAAACGCGAAATCGCCGCACTGGCCGCCCGGCTCGAGGAGCTTCAGAGCGCCGACGCGCCCCCGGCGGACCAGCGCCCTCCCCACTACTGAGCGGACGGCGCGCTCCCTGCGCGCCGCCAGAGGTCGGCCCGCACCAGCCCCCGGTCGAACTCCGCCCGCCCGACGAGGCGAAAGCCCGCCTTCTGCAGCAGCGGATCCGGCACCGTCAGCCGCCGCGCCGGCAGCCCGACGGCCTGTCGAAAAAACCAATACATCAACGCGTGGACGACCGCGGCGCGCCACCGCCAGAAGCCGGGCCGCGCCGGAAGGGCGAAATCGACATTGAGCCAGCGGCATTCCGGCGCGGCGCCGGCCGCGAGTCGCTCGACAACACGCGCCAGCGTCTCCGGCTCAAAACAATCGAGGAAGAAGCACGTCACGACCCCGTCAAAACCGCCCGCATCCGCGGGTGCCTTCCATTGCCGCACGTCGGCCACCACCATCTCCACACGCCCGGCCGCCCCCGGGATCCGCTCGATGCGCCGCCCCGCCCGTGCCGCCATCCGTGCGCATGCCTCGAGGCACGTCAGCTTCGCCTCCGGCACCGACTGGAGAAACGCCGCGGCGAACCGTCCGTGCCCCTCGCCGACACTGAGCACGCGCCGACATCCGGAAAGTTCCCCCATCCAGTGCGTGCGCGCCCGCTGCAGCAACCCGCCGGCGGTCACCGCCTCCATCCAATCGTAATGCGGTGCCAGCCGGTCGAAGTTCACTCCGCAAGCCGGGGGCGCATGGTCGCGGGCTGGAAATGGCGCCACCAGAGGCCGGCGAGCCCGGCCCCGATCGCGTAGGCGGCCACGTCCCAGACATCGCCGACGGCGTGCGGCACCCAATGCGGCACCACGACCTCCGCCATCACCGCCCAGATCCCCAGGTGAAACAGAATCTCCGACCAGCGTGGCGCCCCCTCGAAACGCCGCAGTCCGAGCCGGGCCTGCAACCAGAGCACCCACGGCAACGCCGCCGGAATCAACAACACATCGTTGAAGTTCCCCGAAAGAAACGGTCCCCGCCAGGCCTCCGGCACCCACCAGGAATTCAGCGCGTATAGCGCACACGCCGTCAGGCAAAGCCCGTCCAGACCATAGCGGAACCGGCTCACAGCAGCGCGGAAATGACAAAACCGGCGCTGACCGCGATCAGCGCGTTGGCAACCAACAGCATCCACAGAGGCATTCGACGATCCATCCGCGCACGCATAGGCATCGGCGCGCGAAGATTCAATACGGCATTTTCCCGGCCGCCCGCCGGCCCGGCGCTGCCGCGAGGGCTCCGCCAGCGGCCGCGGCATTGTCGCCGCCCGCCGTCTGCGCTTCCCGCTCCGGCTCAGCCCAGCTTCTCCTCGAGCATCGCGAAAAGCTGATCCTCGGTGATGCGCTGCTGCTCGAGCGTGTCGCGATCGCGGATGGTGAAGGTGCCATCCTTCTCCACCGTATCGAAGTCGATCGTCACGCACCAGGGCGTGCCGATCTCATCCTGGCGGCGGTAGCGCCGGCCGATCGCCCCGGACTCGTCGTAAAACACATTGTATTTGCGCTTCAGGGCCCGGTAGAGCGCCTGCGCGCGCTCGACCAGCGGCGGCTTGTTCTTCAGCAGCGGGAACACGGCCACCTTGTAGGGAGCGATCCGCGGATGGAACCGCAGCACCGTCCGCTTCTCACCCTCGACCTCGTCCTCGTAATAGGCCGAGCACAGCACGGCGAGAAGGATGCGGTCCACGCCGACGGCCGGCTCGATCACGTGCGGCACGACCTTCGACTTTGTCGCCTCGTCGAAGATCTCCATCGGCTTGCCGGAGTGCTTCGCATGCTGCTTGAGATCGTAGTCACTGCGCGCCGCGATGCCCCACAGCTCCTGCACGCCAAACGGGTAGCGGAACATGATGTCCACCGTCCGGCGACTGTAGAAGGCCAGCTTCTCTTTCGGGTGCTCGTCGAAAGAGAGGAGATCGGCGGGGATGCCGATCGAGATCAGCCAGTCGCGGCACCACTGCAGCCATTCCTCATGGCAGGCAAACCAGTCCGCGTCCGGATGGATGAAATACTCCATCTCCATCTGTTCGAATTCGCGGGAGCAGAAGATGAAGTTGCGCGGCGTGATCTCGTTGCGGAAGGACTTGCCGATCTGCGCAATGCCGAACGGCAGCTTCACGCGCGTGGTGTCCACGATCGTCTTGAAGTCGACGAACATCCCCTGGGCCGTCTCCGGCCGCAGGTAGGCGACCGAACTGGCGTCGCGCAGGGCGCCGACGTGCGTCTCGAACATCAGGTTGAACGAACGCGGCGGCGTCAGGCTGCCGGGCTTGCCCGTCGCCGGAGAGGGGATCTTCTCGATCTCCTCCGGATGCGCCGCCGTGATGTCCGCCACCACGAGCGGCTTGAGCGTTCCGCGGGCCCCGAGCTTGCGCTTCAGGTCCTCGGCACGCGCCTGCAAGTCCGCCGCGGTATCCTCCGATTCCAGGGCCGACACATAGCCGATCGTCGTCTCCGCGCCATCCTCGCCCACCACCACGACCGGGGCGAAAAACAGCTGATCGGCGCGAAACCGCTGTTTCGACTCGCGGCAGTCCACCATCGGATCGGTAAAGCCCTCGACGTGCCCCGACGCCTCCCACACCCGCGGGTGCATGATGATCGAACTCTCCAGGCCGACGATGTCATCGCGCCGGTGCACCATGTCCTCCCACCAGGCATTGCGGATGTTGCGCTTCAACTCCGCGCCGAGCGGCCCGTAGTCGAAAAAGCCGTTGAGCCCTCCATAGATTTCCGACGACTGGAAGATGATCCCTCGCCGCTTCGCGAGCGAGACGATGGTTTCCATGCGATCGTTGGCAGGAGCTGATTGCGCGGACATAAGGGTGCGACTCATGCCCGCCCCCTCTGCGCGGCTCAACCCAAAATCGCCATCCCACGCCGGTTGGGACGGCCCGGCCGGGGCTGCCGCGACGCAGCCGAGCCGTCGCCATCGCGAGGATTCTTAAAAAACCCCCGAAAGCGGCCCTGCCGGCACCGGCGCTCCCGAGGCCGGCAGAGGACTCTCCCCCGAGCGCGAGAGCGCCGAATGTCTCCTGCAGCGGGCACCGCGGCCATGGATTTAGAGTTTGCCAGTTTCTTCCCGCTCGGATTTGCCTGCTTGTTCCTTCGTATCTTTCCCAACCATAGATTTTTCGGAACATGTCAGAACTCACCGGCAATTGCTTGATCGGGCAGTCCGGCGGCCCCACAGCCGTCATTAACGCGAGCGTGGCAGGCGCGGTGACCGAGGCCCTGAACCACGAGTGCATCGAAGAGATTTACGGCTGCCGGAACGGCGTGCTCGGCATTCTCAACGAAGACCTCATCGACCTCGCCGCCGAGTCCCAGCAGACCATCCGCGCCCTCAAGCATACCCCGGGTGCCGCCCTCGGGACCTGCCGTTACAAGCTCAAGAAACAGCAGGACTTCGACCGCGTTCTCGAAGTCTTCAAGGCCCACAACATCCGCTACTTCTTCTACGCCGGCGGCAATGACTCGCAGGATACGGCCGACAAGATTTCCAAACTCGCCCAGGCCCAGGGCTGGGAGATGCGCGTGATCGGCATCCCCAAGACGATCGACAACGACCTTCCCGTCACCGATCACTGCCCCGGATACGGCAGCGTGGTGAAATACATCTGCACCACCGTGCGCGAACTCGCCTGCGACAACGCCGCCATGGGGCAGCACGATCTCGTGTCGATCCTCGAGGTCATGGGACGCTCCGCCGGCTGGATCGCGGCAGGCTCGGCCCTGGCGAAACGCCGGGATCATCCGCACGATCCGCCCCACCTCATTTACCTCCCCGAGGTCGCCTTCACCCCCGAGAAGTTCATCGAGGATGTGCGGCGCGTCCTCAAGCGCGAGCGCTTCTGCCTCATCGTCGTCGGCGAAGGCCTTGTCGATCCGGATGGCAACTATGTCTCGACCTCGTCCGCCCAGATCGACGCCTTCGGCCATTCCCAGCTCGGCGGCGCCGGTGACTACCTCCGCGGCCTCGTCGAGCAGCACCTCGGCATCAAGGCGCGCTCCGCCAAACTCGGCATCGTCCAGAGAGCCGCGGCCCACTGCGCCTCGAAGGCTGACGTCGAGGAGGCGTTCATGGCCGGAGCGGCCGCCGTCAAAGCCGCGGTGGACGGCGTGACCGACAAAATGATCACGCTCGTGCGCGGCGAGAGCGACCAATACGTCTGCGAGACCGGGCTGGCCGATCTCAGTGACATCGCCAACGGCGTGAAGATGCTCCCGCGCGAATGGATCAACGACGACGGCGTGAGCATGAACCAGCAGTTCATCCGCTACGCCCTGCCGCTCATCCAGGGTGAGTCGGTCGTCCCCTACGAGCGCGGCGTCCCCGTCTTTGCCCGCCTCTCGTTCGAGCCGGTCGAACGCAAGCTCCCGGGCTACGACCTGCTGTAAACGGCCAGCGCGCATCGCAAACAACGCTTTTCCCGGGGCGCACGAATCGTGTGCCCCTTTTTTCTTTTTGGCTCCCCGACCATGTAGCGCCATTTTCACCTCCTCGCCCCCCAATCCCGAGATCCCCAGGCGTGTCCCTGACCGAATACGCATTGTTCGCCTTCACGTCGCTGGTCGTGATCGTCGACCCGATCGCGATCGTGCCGGCTTTCGTCGCCATGACCGCGAACGACACGAAGGCCTCGCGCAAGCGGGCCGCCCTCGTGGCCTGCCTTGTCGCCTGCGGCGTGCTCATCTCCTTCGCACTGACCGGCCGATGGATTTTCCGGATTCTCGGCATCACCATGCCCGCCTTTCAGCTCGCCGGCAGCATCCTGCTGCTGCGCATCGCCCTGGACATGCTCTACGCGCAACGCACGCGCGACCGCGAATCCGACGAGGAAGTCGAGGCCGGCACCGCCAAGGACGATATCGCCATCACACCGCTGGCCATCCCGATGATCGCCGGCCCCGGGGCGATCTCTTCGGTGCTGATTCTCCTGAACCAGGCAACCACCCCCGCGCATGTCGGCATCCTGTATGCCTGCATCGTCGGGGTCGTCGGCCTGTGCTATATCACCCTGCGCTTCGCGGTGACCGGCATGCAGTGGCTCAACCCGCTCGCCCTCAACCTCGTCACCCGCATCATGGGGCTGCTCCTCGCCGCCGTCGCCGTCCAGTTCGTCGTCAATGCGGTCGCCGCCCTCCCCTTCGTCGGCGGCGGTGGCGCCGGCTGATCCGTGCACAAAAGCCACGCCTCCGGCCGCCGCCACCGAGGGGCGAGCGACAGCCGCCTCACTGCAGGCCGAAATAAACCCGCCCGCCCGACTCGGGGATCTCCGCTTTCTCCGGCAGTGCGGCCGATTCGACGATAAACACCCGCTCCGGTTCGATCATCCCCGCAGCCAGAATGGCATCGCGGACCCGCCGCGCCCGGCGCTCCGCCAGGGCACGGAAATCCGCCTCGTCGACTTGAATCGTCTCCAGGATGCGCTGGCGCATCTCGTCGATGCTCAAAACCGGCGCCGCCGCCTCGGCCACAGCGGCCGCTCCCTCCGCCTCGGCCGCCACCTCAGCCGCGCCGTTCTCGCCGGCC
>RFJS01000508.1 GCA_003694825.1 Verrucomicrobiota bacterium
GCGGAGGCGGTCGAGTTTCTCGGCGGGCTCGATGTGCTCATCAACAACGCCGGTTCGCTGGTCGGGCGCCGTTCTCTCGCCGAGGCCGATGAGGCCTTCTGGCAGGAGGTCATGGAGCTGAACCTCGGCAGCACGCGGCGCATCTCGCGCGCGGCGCTGCCGCACCTGGCGAAGGCCGCGGAGACCAATCCGGGCGCGAGCATCGTCAACCTCTCCTCGCTCGCCGGCCGCAAGGGAGGCCATGCCGGCTCGCTTCCGTATTCGACCGCCAAGGGCGCGATCCTCACGCTCACCCGGGCCATGGCCACTGAGCTCGGTCCTCAGGGGATCCGGGTGAATGCGGTCACCCCGGGCCTGATCCTCGGCACCAGCTTCCACAATACCCACACGACGGAGGAGTCGAAGCGCCAGACCATCGCGGGCATCCCGCTCGGTCGCGGCGGCACCCCCGAGGATATCGCCCGGGCGGTGGTGTTTCTCGCCAGCGAATACGACGGCTTCATCACCGGCGCCACGCTCGATATCAACGGCGGCGTCTACATGGCCTGATCCGGCTGCCGGCCCCCAGCCCGGGGGCGTCAGGCCCTGGGGATGGATCCCGCGTGCGGCGCGACCCACGCCGTGATCCGTTCGCTGCGGTCTTCGACAATCGCGTCGAGTGTCTCCTGGGGCATTCGCGAGGCGACCATGACGACGAGATCGTCCTGCTGCCAGGTGATGGTGGCGAAGGCGTCGACCTGCGCGCGGTAGACGGGCTGCAAGGGAGGCGCCTGTTCGATGTAATGCGCCGGCATGGTGAAGAGGTGGACGAGTTCGCCGGTTCTGGAGTGAAAACACGCCAGCGAGACGCGGGCTCCCCGCCACTCGAGCACGCTGCAGCCGAGCGCGCTGGTGATGCCGTCGGCAAATGGGAGCCGGCCGGCGACACGCGCACCGTGCCGCACCAGGTAGTCTTCGAGGGGGCGGTAGTCGTCGTCGAGATAGTCGAGGGAGAACAGCGGGTTGGAAAAAATCCCCACGCAGGAGCGCTGCCAGGCGGCGAGCGTCGGCGCCGACTGATCGACCATATGTCCGGGCGGCGGCAGCAGCCACCAGGCCACACCGACGGCCAGGAAGAGGGCGGCCGCCAGGCCCATGGGGATGGACCAGCGTTTCCACAGCGGGCGCTTTCGCCGGCTTGTTCGTGTGCCGATGAGCAGGCGGGAGCGCAGCTCGGCCGGAGGTTCGAGTTCGCGCATCTTGCGGGCGATCGCCGCATCGGAAGCGCGTTCCCGGGCGAGCCAGTCGCAAAGGTCGGCATCGGTCGCGGCGCGGCTGAGGGCTTCGGCGACCTCCGGGCGTTCGTCGTCGCGGCCCGAGGGACGGCTCGCGCCGAGGACGAATTTGGCCTGTTCGTTATCCATCGTTGGCCTCCTTGTTGAATTGAAAGTTCACCAGGTTGTTCTGCTTCCGGGCCAGCCGGAGTTTCAGCCGCTTGCGCAGCTTCTGTTTTCCGCGTGAGAGGCGCGACATCACCGTGCCGATCGGCACCTCGAGAATCTCAGCGATCTCCGCGTAGCTGAACTCTTCGAGGTAGAACAGCGTCAGGGCGTCGCGAAAGGTCTCGGGCACTTCGGCCAGGGCGGCGTGAAGATCGGCGGCATCCAATCCATCGATACTGTCGGGTCGCGGCGGCGGTTCGCAGGCGGGATCGGGCTCGTCATGAGAGTCCGGGAGCGGCACCAGGCGCGAATCCCGCCGGATCAACTGGAGGAACTCGCGATGCAGCGTGGTGAACAGCCATGACTTCGCCTTCGAGCGGTCACGGAGCTGATGGCCCTTCGCCGCCCAGGTGAAAAACGTCTGCTGCACGAGGTCGCAGGCCGTTCCTTCTGCGCCGCAAAGGCTCAGGGCGAATCGATAGAGCGGTTTGTAGTGAGCGTCGACCAACCCCTGAAACTCGGCGTTTGCCGAGTCTGCCGAAGGTGAGGTCTTTGATGCGGATGTTCCCCTGGCCATGTCGCGGAATAAATGCGGGCGTGCAGGGGTGGGATGGGGCATGGGCCGGGAAATTCCCGGATTTTTTCAGCGAAGGCGCGGACGGCGCGTTCGCGGCGCGCCGGGCTGGGGTGAGTCGGCGGAAGGCGGCGAGGCCGGCGGCAGCCCTGCGGGTGCGGCCGGCAGGCGCGGGTCAGAGCGTCAGAAGCGCGGGGATGAGCACCAGCGTGACGGCCGCGGCGCCCGCGAAGAGCAGCCACATCGCGCGGCGATGCCGGATGCTTGTGGGGAGCCCTGGCGGAAGGCCTGGAGAATCGAGCAGCATGTCTTTCAAACGCATGCCGTTCGCCCGGTCTTACCGACGGCAGCGCGCCCAGCCCGGGCTGCCCGGGGCGCCGCCGCGCGCTGAGCGTGTTTCCGGCGCATCGCGAGGGACAGGCGCGGGCAGGGCAGGGCGCCGATGCGGCGGAGACGCACGCGAGGGGTTTGCCCTTGTCGGTGTGCTGAACGGATGTTCTCTGATCCGCACTCGTGGACCGACTGCTTCGCACCCTCAAGGACACCTTCGGCTACAGCGCCTTCCGGCCGCTGCGGCGCGAGATCATCGAAGCTTCGCTGGCGGGGCGGGACGTCTTTGCCCTGCTGCCGACCGGCGGGGGCAAATCGATGTGCTTTCAACTGCCGGCGCAGTTGCGCGACGGACTCACGCTGGTCGTCTCGCCCCTGATCGCCCTGATGAAGGACCAGGTCGACCAGCTCGAAGAACTCGGGGTGGCGGCGACTTTTCTCAACTCCAGCCTGAGTGCGGCCGAATCGCGGGCGCGCCTGGCGGGGCTGCACCGCGGGCGCTACCGGCTGCTCTATGCCGCGCCGGAGCGGCTCATGCTCTCCGGCTGGGAGGAAAACCTGCGCA
>RFJS01000509.1 GCA_003694825.1 Verrucomicrobiota bacterium
GACCAGTGCACCTTGAAGGTCGGGCGGTAGCTCGGGTTGGAGACCAGTCCGCTCAGCCCCGCCACCAGGTTCACCGTCCCGTAGGTCGTCAGGAAAAACATCGAGATGATCGGCGCGATCAGGTCGAGCTCGCCGATCAGCAAACAGGCCCCCGCGAGAATGGCCGTCAGCACCAACGCGAGCTTCGGCTCTTTTTCCTTCCCCGATCCACGCCCCATCCACCGGGGCACGACGCCGTCGCTGGCCAGAGCCTGCAGGGTGCGCGGCGCGGCCAGCAGACTCGCCAGCGCCGACGAAAGCGTCGCCGCCCACAAGCCCACGAAAATCAGAAACGGCACCCGCGAAATCCGCTGCATCACAAGCGTGTTCTCCACGAGTTCCTGCCGGTTCGCGTTCCACGCCAGCCAGAACATCTGCAGGGCGTAGATGGCCCACGTCACCAGCACCGCCAGAATCGTTCCCTTCGGAATACTCCGCGACGGATCCCGCAAATCCCCCGACATGCTCACCCCGGACATGATCCCGGTCACCGCGGGAAAGAAGATCGCGAACACCGACCAGAAATTGTGGCCCGGCACATAGGCGGGCTCGAGCCGCTCCACAAACCCCGGCTGCGGGGACCACCCGGCGAAAAACGCCAGCAGCGAAAGGCCCAGCGCCGTGAGAATCGCATACTGCGTCTTCACCGCCAGCCCCGCCCCCACCCAGGAAATCACCAGCAGCACCGCCAGCACGCCCATCGACACCTCGCGCGCCGGAATATCAGGCACGAGGAAGCGCACCGACTCGATGAAACCGACGATGTAAAACGCCACCGACACCGCCTGCGCCAGAAACAACGGCAGCCCGATCGCGCCCCCCACCTCGAGGCCGAGATTTCGGGAGATCAGAAAATACGCCCCTCCGCCCTTCACCCGGATGTTGGTCGCCACCGCCGAGAGCGACAGGCTCGTCAGCAGCGTGATCACGTTGGCGATACACAGGATGATGAGCGCCTGCTTCAGGCCGGCGTTTCCCACGACCCACCCGGTTCGCAGGAACATGATCACGCCCAGAATCGTCAGGACGTTCGGCGTGAACACCCCGCCGAAGGTGCCGAACTTCACCGGGGCTGTCTTCTCCGCGGCACTCGCAGTGGCCATAGGCAGCCGCACCATACGCGCCGCCTGCCACCTGCACAGCGAATTCGACGGCGCGAAACGCTACCCGCTGGCCATCAACATGTTTTCTCTGCCGCGCACCGCCGCCCCCCGCAAGACGGAGGCCGCCGGGCGCCGATCTCCCGGGAGCGGAACCGGGCGCGCGTCTCAGCGAGCGTCCGACCTAAAAGTCCGCAAACAAATCGGCGTAGCGGCCGACCGCCGAAGCCCCCTCGGCTTGCGCCACTACTCGCACGACCAGATCCGCCAGCTCCCGCACCGGCGTCACCAGGGGCCTGGCGGCTTCTCCGTGCACGCGCCGCACCAATGCCACCTCGGCCACGAAACCGTGAAAACGATCGATCTCCGAAGTGCGTTTCTGCAGCTCCCGCACCGCCGCGTCCAGACGCCTGCGCAGCCGCTCACGGCAGCGGGGCGAAAGCCCCTCCAGCGCCTCGAGGGCACCGCGGGCCTCCCCCAGCAACGTCTCCACCCGCGCATAACCTTCCTCGGAAAACGCATACACCCCCTCCGTCGCAAAAAGGTCTCGATACTTCGCCGCCCGCTCCTCGGCGAACGCCTGCTGCGCCCGCCGCGCCTTCACCGCCTCGGCCTTCTCCGCCTCCTCTCTCAGGACCGTTCCCACATACTCGAGATCAACCGTCTCGATATCCATCTCCCGCAGTCGCTCCGGAACCGCCAACCCGCGCGACTCCAGAAACTGCCGCACCATGATCATCAGCTCCCCCTTCACCCATTCGTCGAAGAGCAGTCCGCTTTTCGCGTTCGAAAACCGGCTCCACTCCTTGTGCATCGCGATCACCGCGTCGCTCGTATCGGCCGGCAGGTTTCGCAGAAAGTCCTCCGTAAAATACTGCTCCAACATGGGCGGCAAACTACCCGCCGGCCGAATGGCCTGGCCACCCGAAAAGTGCCGCCGGCTTGCGCCCAGCGCCGGCCCGACCAGCGCCCGTGACCCGCGAAGCTCCGGGCCGCTCCACGCTCCCGCCACTTCGCTGCGCTCAGCTGGTGGGCCCTCGGGGATTGGCTCGCGCCGGCCAAAGGCCTTGCGCTCGGGGCTGCGCCCTCGGCGCTGACGCGCCGCCC
>RFJS01000510.1 GCA_003694825.1 Verrucomicrobiota bacterium
CGGTCGTATTCACCGACCAGCGACCACCGATGATCCAGATCGAACTGCACGTAAAACGTCTCCCGCCCGCGTTCGGTAAAGCGTTCACTCGAGCGCACGTTGATCCGCGACTCCACGCCGACATCCGACAACCCCAGGCCGGAGACAATCGTTCGCCCCATGTAGAAAGCCAGCCGCTGCGCCCGCACTGTCGTCGAAAACGCGTGCTCGGAAGACTGGGGCAACTCCCCGGCCGTGAGCATCAACAGCGCATCGCGCGAGGAAATCGGCGGATCACCGTAAAACCGGATCTGCGGATCGGCCGCCGTCCCACTCACCTCCATGCGCAAGTCGTAGCCGTAGATGCGTCCGGCGCCGATCGCGTGCAGCCGCGGGGTGAAGGGATCCGACGCGAGCAGCGTCACCTCGGCCGACTCCAGCGGCATGGAGGCAAAGGGAAAGGCGACGACGCCATCGTGCAGGGTAGCCCGTCCGATCGCCCGCGGCGCGGCCAGTGTCCCCTCCAGCCTGAAGTCCACCGAGACGCGTCCCCGAAGCGCCGGCACGTCGAGCTGCAAGAACCGCTCGCCGAAAACCTCCACATCCAACTGCCAATCCGCCAGACCGGGCACCTGCACACTGAAATACGGCGGCCGCGTCTCCGGTGAAGCGGCGCCGCCCGCTCCGATCATCGACGCCAGATCGGAGAAAAAAACGCTCGGCCCCGGCGTGATCCGTCCCGTGATCCGCGCCGGACCCTCGGCGCCACGCGTCACCTGCAAATCCATCCCCGCCCGCAGGATGAGACCGGCGCTGCGCACCAGCGGCACCCGGTCCCCGCGTATTCGGACATCGAATTCAGGTTGCTCGCCGGGCCGTATCACCGCCCGGCCGGCGACCTCCAGCAACCGCCCGCCGATCTCGGCCTTCAGCCGCGAAAGCTCCACTTCATACCCCCGCACCACCATCTCGCCCTCGATCTCCCGCACCGTCCCCAGGGGCTCGATCGGCCTGAGCGAGGCGTTCTCCAGCCGGACCGTCCCCGCAAACCCCGTCTCCGGCTCGTGCCGAAGGTCCAGGCGCAGTTCCCCTTCCGGCACGATCAGTTCTGGGACGACCCGCGCGGCGATGGCCAGCGGCAGCGGATCGGTCCGCAGCCGAAACCGACCGCGCTCCCATGGCACCCGCCGCACCTCCAGTCCGTCCTGCCAGACGCTCCATGGTGCGCCGCCCTGCAGCTCGATCCGGCGGCCATCGAGCATCAGCGACGCCTCTTCGAGCACGATGCCATCCGCCGTCGCCTCCGCCTCGATCCGCACATCCCGCAACTCCGGCAGCCGTCCCAGAAACGAACCTTCCCTCGGCGGCGGCACGAGAGCCTCGGCCCGCACCAGCAAATGGCCTCGAGGCTCGGCCAACGTCCCCTCGATGCGGGCATCCACCTCCGGCGCCAGAACACCCCAGCCGAGCAGGTCTCGTATCGAATCCCAAAAGACATCGTTGGCCTGCGAATCGAGATCGAGCCGCAGCGGCGCATCGCGCAGAAGCCGCAGCCGCATGCCCTCCGCCCCGCCCGCAAGCGCCACCGGCAGGACGCCTTCACCCATCGCCACCAGCCCCGAGGCATTGTCGAAAACGCGCACGCTCCCGGTCACCTGATCCGTCCCGCCCTTCTCAAAATCCACCTCGACGCTGTAGGCATGCCGCTCGTCGACCCGGTAGCCTCCCCGCAGCCGGCCCGTCGCCACGACCGGCCCCTCGTCCCACCTGGCGTCGAACCGCAATTCGTCGACGACCACAGCCGCCAGCGCCTCCGGCACGAGGGCGCCGAACCGCCCGGCCCGCACGCCCGCCACATCCACGCTCACCTCGCCACGCAACGGCCAGACGACATCGACGTCGGCCACGGCCCGCAACGTCTCCCCCCGCATCTCCAGACCGCTGATCTCCAACCGCGGCGGGCCGCCATCCCCCGGCATCTCAATGTATCCCGCCGCCGGCGCCACCAGCGTCCACCACTCCCCGTCGGCATCATGCCACGCCAGTCTCTTCAATTGCAGCAGCGCGCGCATCCCCCGGGCCGTGTCGCGGGTCACGGTCAGCTCGAGCGGCAGCCGCACCCCGGCCGCGGAACGCACCTCTCCGGCCACGGCCGCGCTCTCCCAGCCCGTCGCCGCCCACTCGAGGTCGCCATCCACCGGCGCCCCCGGCACGGA
>RFJS01000082.1 GCA_003694825.1 Verrucomicrobiota bacterium
GCACGCCTGCCTCGCCGGCCGCCCGGCAGGCGCGATCGAGATCGGCGTCGCCGATTTCGCGATACTCCGGATCGAGCCGTTCGCCCGTCGCCGGTTTGACCGCGTGGAAGGTGGCCCCGCCGGCCGCGGCCACAGGCTCGCCGGCTACCGTGGAGAGTCCCTGAAGAAGCGTATCCGTCATGATGATAAAAGGAAATGGTTGAAAACGATGAAGTCGGCGCGGGTGAGGGCGGGATGCGGGCTCAGATGACGGTGTTGACAAGGGTGCCGATCGGCTCGCAAGCAATGGCGATGCGATCGCCGGAACGCAGGGTGAAGTGCGGTTCCGGGACGATGCCCGTCCCCGTCATGAGGAAAGCCCCGTTCGGGAAACTCAGCTCGCGGTAGAGCCAGTCCGCCAGCTCCTCGAAGCCGCGGCGCATTTGCGCGAGCCGGGTCGCCCCGCTGAACACCCGGCGACGGCGCGGGCCGCGCTCGATGACGAGCCGGATCTCTGTCTCCGGAGGCAGCGGCGTGGCCGGGATGAGGATCGCCGGCCCGAGGGCGCACGCGCGATCGTAGACTTTCGCCTGGGGCAGGTAGAGCGGGTTTTCCCCCTCGATGGAGCGCGAACTCATGTCGTTGCCGAGCGTGTAGCCGAAGATCCGGCCCGACCGGGTGATGGCGAGCGTGAGTTCCGGCTCGGGCACATCCCACGTCGAGTCCCGCCGAATCGCCACCCGGCCGCCCGGGCCGACGACGCGAGGACCGGTCGCCTTGAAAAACAGCTCGGGACGCTCGGCCTCGTAGACCCGGTCGTAAAAGGACGCGCCGCCACCCGCCGCCGACTCCTCCATGCGCGCGGTGCGGCTGCGGAAATACGTGACGCCGGCCGCCCAGACTTCCTGCGACTGCACTGGCGCGAGGAGCCGGGCCGGACGTCGCGAAAGTGCCCGGCCGCGGGCAAACGCGCGCTCGAGAAGCGCGCGCGGCGAACGCGCCGCGAAGACGGCGTCGAGATCGATATCGGCCAACTCCCGGCAGGCGCCTTCACGCTCGGCGACGAGACCGCCGGGGGTGCGAAACAGTTTCCACGGGGCAGGGGGCATCTCTCTGGAGACAATCGCTTCAGCCGCGCCGCGACGAGCGGAAAGCAACATGGCCCGCCCGGCCTTCCGCCGTGGCCGCTTTGACAGGAGGCGGTTTCCGCGCATAATAAATGCGCCGGCGGTGCGCGGCGGCCGTGCTGTCTGATCGTCCCGCACCCTCGCCCCCCCTGCTTACCCCAGATCCAGTCCACGGACGACCCCATCCGAAAGGAGGCCCCATGAAATACAAGGCGTTGCTCGCATGGCTCGACGGCCATCGTGACCTGTGGCTCGACGTGCTTCGCATCTACCTCGGTCTCGGGCTGATGATCCGAGGCATCATCTTCTTCGTCGGCGGCGGCGATGTCGTCATCAAGCAGCTCGCCGGCGGCGAAGACACGTGGTTCACCTCGGCGCTCGTCGCCCACTACGTGCTGCTCGCCCACACCGCCGGCGGGGCCATGCTCGTGGCGGGCCTGCTCACCCGCGTGGCCGCCCTGGTCAATGTGCCGGTGCTGGTCGGCGCGGTCATCCTGCACGCTCCGGACGGCCTCTTCGCCCTCGGGCAGTCCCTGGAGTTCGCCGCGTTCGTTCTGTTCACGCTGCTGATCGTGGCCGCGGCCGGCCCGGGCAAACTCTCCGTCGACTACTACACCTTCGGCCCAGGACGACACCACGGGCACGACACGCCGGAGGACGCCGAGCCCGCCACGATTCACTGACTCCCGCCCCCCTCGCAACGCCCTCGCGCCGGAGGAAGGCCAGCCCCCCGCATCCTCCTGTTCCCCGCCCCCTTCCTCCGGCGCATCGGGCGAAGCGCTCTCCGGCGCCGATGCCTGCCGCGGCCATCCCGCCAGCACAAAAAACGCTTCGGATTTCCCAAGCGCTTGTTCGTGACGTCCGCCGACAGGCATGAATACTGCGCGCTGTGTCAAAACCGGATTCTGAAAGCACCCTGCATCCACAGCGCCCCGAGTGGGCCCCGACCGAAGCCGGCCCGGAGTTCGCCTCGCGCGTCATGCCCGGCGCGGCCCACGTGGTCCGGCACAACCCCGGTGGCCCGCCCCGGCGCCGCGACCTGACCGTCGACGACTACCTTCGCGGCATCGAGCAGGGCAACCGCACGCTACTCGCCCGCGCCATCACCCTCATCGAGAGCAACGCGCCCCGGCACCACGCCCTCGCCCGCGAGCTGGTCAACCGCCTCCTCCCGCGCACCGGCAAGTCCATCCGCATCGGCATCACCGGCATCCCGGGCGCAGGCAAGAGCACGTTCATCGAAGCCTTCGGCCTGCGGCTCTGCGAAGCCGGCCACAAGGTCGCCGTGCTCGCGGTCGACCCCAGCAGCTCCCTCACCGGCGGCAGCGTCCTCGGCGACAAGACCCGGATGGAAAACCTCTCCCGGCACCCCAACGCCTTCATTCGCCCCTCGCCCTCCGGGGGCACCCTCGGCGGCGTCGCCCGCAAAAGCCGCGAAACCATGCTCGCCTGCGAGGCGGCGGGCTTCGACGTGATCATCGTCGAGACCGTCGGCGTCGGCCAAAGCGAGACTACCGTGCGCTCGATGGTGGATTTCTTCCTGCTGCTCGCCATCACCGGCGCCGGCGACGAACTCCAGGGCCTCAAGCGCGGCATCATGGAGCTGGCCGACGCCATCGTCATCAACAAGGCCGATGGTGACAACAAGCCCCGCGCCGAGTCCACCCGGCAGCAATACGAGATGGCGCTGCACTACCTGCAGCCCGCCACCGACGGCTGGAAAACCGCCACCCGCACCTGCTCCGCCCTCACCGGCGAGGGCGTCCCCGAAGTCTGGGAGATGATCGAAACGTTTCGCCGCATCACCACCGCCTCCGGCGTCTTCGAGAAACGCCGCCGCCGCCAGACGGTCGAGTGGATGAACACCCTGCTCGAAGAGGGGCTGCGGACCCGTTTCCTGCAAAATCCCGTCGTCGCCGCCCGCCGCGCCGAACTCGAACGCGAAGTCCTCGAGGGCCGCCTCAGCGCCGCCGCCGCCGTCGAGACCCTGCTCGAAATCGCCGACCGCGGCCCCGCGCAATAGCCGCCACGGTTGTTGGCCTTCAACCGGCGGCCGGGGACAGACCGCCCAGCCGGGGAACTCCTCAGCGGGGAAGGCCGGGGAGCCTGGTGGATTTATCGTTTTTCGATAAATCGAGCATTGACGGCCCGCGGCCGATGTTTATCGTTTTTCGACAAACACCATGAAACACCGCCCAGGCAAACTTCCGAAAATCCTGCAGTGGAGCCTGGCCGCGTCCGAAGCGCTCATCGCGGTCGGGACGGCCTTTCTCGTCATCTTCCTGCTGTTCATCGAGCACTTCGACGGCGGCAGCATGAACATCCATCTCGGCGAGGTCCGCCTCACGCTGCCGGCGGATACCTACACGCTGAGGTCCGACACGCTGCGCGGCGAAGCTCTGCAGCTGCGGGATGTCACCGCCGACCTGCGGCTCCGCCATCCGGAGGACATATCGGGTTACCTTGCCGCCGTGCGCGGGCCGGGCATCGCGACCGTGCTCTTCGTCGGCGCGATGATGTTCGGCATCTGCGAACTGTTGCGGCGGTTGTTCAAAAACGTGAGCCGGGGCGATGCCTTCACTGAGGCCAACGTGAAAAACCTGCACAAGATCGGCGTCATGATCCTCCTTCTCACATTCGGCGGCAACCTCCTCGCGAGCTGGACGCTCGCCAACATGGCTGGCTACCTCTCCGAGCACGTCGAGGCCACCGGTATCGAAATCGACTATACACCGACCAACCACCACCGGCGCGGCCTTTCGCTCTACGCCGACTACTTCGTCCTCAACATCGACGCCGTCGGGGCATTCGGCGGACTCCTCGTGCTCGCGCTGGGCGAAGCCTTCCGCCAGGGGCTCAAGCTCCGGGAGGAAAACGACCTCACCATCTGACCGGAGGGC
>RFJS01000511.1 GCA_003694825.1 Verrucomicrobiota bacterium
CACCCGCGACTTCGACGCCTGGCTGCCCTACGCCAACGTCGTCCACGGGTAAAAACCATGCCCGCCCACGCCCAAACCGGCCGACCATGGGTCATCGCCGCTCCGCGCGAGGCCCTCGTCCATCTCGCCCCGCTCATCGAGGCGAGGGAGCGGCTCCAGCCGGTGATCACACTTCCCGACAAGACCGAGGAGACACTCGCCGAGCCAGCCGCGATCCTTCCTGCCGACACCGCCGGATTGCTCGTGGTCGGCCCTCGGCGGCGATCTCCCGGTCGACTGGTTCCCGGGTTGTTCGTTCAGGCCGCCCACGGGCACGGCGTGCCCGTGGGCTGGCTCCCGGACGTCGGGGAATCGCTCGGTCTCTACGCTCGCGCGGCGGCGCGTGCCCTCACCCGCTCCCGGCACGAACGCACCCTCGCCGTCCTCGGGCAGTGGGAACATCGCTTCCTGCGCGTTTCGTTGCGCACGCGCCGGTGGTTCGAAAAACATGCCTGCCCCCTGCCCGTCCGCCTCTGGACCGCCGATCGAATCAGCCGTGAAGGCATGCTCGAGGCCCTGCGGCTCGGCATCGGCACCGCGATGTACTTCGGTCACGGACGCCCTCGCGGCTGGGCCGGCTACCACGGCGTGCGTGCCTATCACTTCGATACACCGTGGCCGGAACCCCTCGGCGCACTGCTCGCCATCTGCTGTGAAAGCGCCAGCCGCCGAAACACCGGGTTGAGCTTCATCGAGGCGCTCGCTCTGCGTGGTGTGTTCGCCGGAGCAATGGCGGCCGTGAGCAAGACCCGCCACGAAGACAATCGGCTCTGGGGACGCACGTTGTGCGAAATTCTCTCCGCCGATGCGCCATCCACGCTGGGGGAGCTCGTCGGATCACCCCGCATTCCCGCCTGCCTGACAAAGCGCACACCCTATCGGCTCATCGGCGACCCACTCGCACCGCTCGCCGGCGCTCCGGGTTCGGCCGAAGCCGCCGCTGCGGTATTCGCTCCTGCTCCGGACGATTCCCTTCCAGCCTGGGAGGCGACCGGTTGAATCTCTTCAGCGCAATCGCCGGCGAACACCGTCCATACCGAAATCGATCACGCCCCACACACAAAAAAAAAGCCCCGGTCGGGAACAACCGGGGCCGTCGAAAGTGTTCGGGCGAATGAGAGGACCGGCCCGGACGGGCAAACTTCCCGCGCTTCAGGCCGGCGTATCAACCATTTCGATCACGCCTCCTGACCGTCAGCGGATTTCTTTGCGCATTTCTCGCATTGTTTTCCGCTCTTTTTCGCCTCGGCACAACCGGCACACTCGCCAGCCTTCTTCTTGTCATATTCGGCCTTCGAGCATTCGCCCTTCTTCTCCGCGCAGCAGGCCTTCTGGCAACCTTCCTTGCAGGCTTCTTTTTTGGCCGCGCCAGACTGCTTGACGCCTTCCTATCCGATGGCGAGGCGCTCTGCCTTGGCCTTCCCACAGGCGGCCTTGTCGGCACAACCCGCTTGCCCACTCTCTCCAGCCGCCGCCGAAAGAACCGCAACCGCGGAGGCTGCAAACAAACAAACGATAATCTTTTTCAGGGTCTTCATCCCGTCGATCATGCCCGCTAATTGCCACTACCAGCGAGCCTAATCGACGGTTATTCTGTCAAAATACTCGAAAAGAGAGACCGCGAGGCCGCCGAAGCGGCCCCCCCAGGCAGCCTGAAGAGTGCGCGATGGAACCGCGCCTTCAGTCGAGCTTCGTCCACTCAGCGGCCCGCAAGGTAGTGCCGCCGTCGCGGAATCGATTCAAAAGCTGCCCCTCGTTCCCCCAGCGCACGATGGCCAGTGAGGCGTCGGTCTCGATGCCATGGCCGTGGAAGTTCACCGCCTCGCCGTTGGCCGCCGTCACCAACACGCGCTCGCCTCCGGCCCGGATCAACACGCTGGTCCGAGCGCCATCGCTCAAGTCCACAACCTCGAAGGGCATCGCGTCATCCGCCGGCCCCGGTTTGAGTACCGTGATCCAGGGCGCGCCAAAGCTCGCGGCACTCGTCTCGAGATAGGGATACTGGGCGTAGTCGCCCTTGATATACGTCAGCTCACCCTGCCGCACGACCGTATCGGCGCCCGGGGCGACAATCCATGTTCTCAACCGGGCGGCGGATCCGTAACGATCCTCTGCATACTTCCAGAGAAACGCCTTGCCGTCGCCGGCCGGCTCGAGTGTTCCCCGGCCGCCGTGCAGCGAGCCCTGCACCGCCATCGGCTCTTCCGCCTCCACCCGATCGACGACGACGAAGTAGTCGGCGGCCACGCGGCACACGGTCCGCGACCATCGGCCATGCTTCGGCAGCTCCGTGGTCGTCTTTGTCTCGAGCAACAATCCCGGCTCTGCGTGCCGCACCGACGCCGGCGTCACGTTGGAAGCGCGCGGCGAGGCCGGCTCACCATCGAAAGTGAGGGTATTGTGCGCCGCCGGCGTCACATACCACGCCTTGCGCTCCGGTCCCGAATAGGTGCCGCGGGAGTAGCCGGAATCCGAACACATCATCTGGCCCGCCGCTTCGAGGATGAAGCTGAGCTGATCGTGATGGTTGTGATTGTCGGCCACGGCGACACCGTGAAAGAGCAGGTAGCGTTGCTGCGGTCCGGCGCTTTCCCAGGCGTCGCGAAACACGCTCTGTCCTCCTTCGAGGAATTGATCCGGAGCGACATCGGGCGCGACCGGCTGAATCGATGGATCCCAGGTGAGCAACTCATCGATCTCCAGCGGATAATCCCAGCTCGCACCCGTGTAGTTGAAACCACTGCGCTCCCTCTCCTCGTCGAACGGCCCGAAATCACACGTCTCATAGGCCCACATCAACACCTCCGCCAGCGAGGCGCTGGAGTGCAGCCGGGTGGGTGATGCGCGATACGCCTCCGCCACGAGGTGCGTCGGCGTCGGCCGAATGTAGGAATCCTCGATATTCGGCAGCCAGCCGCGGCTGTTCCGCACCGCCACCATCGTCTCGAACACGGGCTGAAAGGCCGCAAAACCATCGACGCCGGAAACATTTCGGTAGTGATACAAAAATGGCAC
>RFJS01000007.1 GCA_003694825.1 Verrucomicrobiota bacterium
CTCTGCCTGCCTGATGCGGCGGCGCGGGAGGCGGTTTCCCTCGTGACCAATCCGAAAACGATCCTGATCGATGCGAGCACGGCGCATCGGACCGATCCGGCATGGGCCTACGGGCTTCCGGAGCTCGGGGCGGACTATCGTGAGCGGATCCGCACGTCGAACCGCATCGCCGTCAACGGCTGTCACGCCTGCGCTTTTCTTCTCGGAGTGCGGCCGCTCGTGGCGGCGGGGCTGGTGCCCGCCGATCATCGGTTGAGCTGCTTCTCGATTACCGGCTACAGCGGCGGCGGCAAGAAACTCATCGCCACCTACGAGCAGAATCCGGCACCGAACCTGACGAGCCCGCGGTCCTACGCGTTGGGAATGTCGCATAAACACCTGCCGGAGATGACGGTGCATGCCGGGCTGGCGCATTCGCCGACCTTCGTCCCGGTCGTCGGCGCGTTCTACAAGGGTCTGGCGGTGACGGTCCCGCTCTCGTTGCACGGGCTGCCCGGCCGCCCGCGGCTCGGTGATGTGTATTCGGTGTTTGCCGACGTCTATGCGCACGAGCGTTTCGTGCGTGTGCTCCCCCTCGGTGCCGAGTCCAACCTGGACGGTGGTTTCTTCGACGTGCAGGCCTGCAATGATACCAACCGCGCCGACATTCTCGTCACCGGAAACGACGAGCATGCTGCCGTCATCGTGCGTATCGACAACCTCGGCAAGGGGGCCTCGGGCTCGGCCGTTCAATGCATGAACCTGCGTCTTGGCCTCGACGAGGGCGCGGGGCTTTCCGCCTGACGCGGCCCGTCCGGATCCGCCCCTGCCATCCTGCGCCCGACAATCAGCAAAGCCCATGCCGGTATACGAGATTCGCTGTCCGATCCCGCCGAAGACGGTGGACGCTGCGGAAACGCTCCTGCTCGAGTTTGAAGACACCCGGTGGAGTGTCGCCGAGGACGTGCTCGCGGGCACCGCGGCGATCGTCGGGCTCTTCGAGAGCGAGGCGGAGGCGCGGGAACAGTGGGCGAGGCTCGCTCCCTATGTCCGGGTTTGCGGCGAGCCGGAGGTACGCGAGTTGGCGGATACGGACTGGCGCGAGAGCTACAAGCTGCACTTCAAGCCCTGGAGCATCGGCCGCCTGCATTGGGTCCCCTTGTGGGAGCGGGAGAGCTACGCTTTGCCGGCGGGGCATGAGGTGGTGTGGCTGGATCCCGGGATGGCCTTCGGAACGGGCAATCACGAGACCACGCGTCTGTGCGTGGAGCGGCTGGTGGCGCTGGCCGAGGCCGGGGAAGCCGCCGGTCGCTCGTTGATCGACGCAGGCTGTGGGTCGGGCATTCTCGCGATTTCCGCGGCCCGGCTGGGCTTCGGGCCGGTGGCGGCTTTCGACAACGATCCGGACGCGGTGCGCATTGCCGGGGAGAATGCTGCGCTCAACGAGGTCGCGGACCGAATCTCCCTGCACGAGGGGGATCTGCGAACGGGGTTTCTGGGCCGGCAGTGGGATGTGGTGGTCGCCAATATTCTCGCCAATGTCCTCGTGGCGCATGCCGACGAGCTGGTCGCGGCGGTGCGTCCCGGAGGCCTGCTCGTGCTCAGCGGCATCCTGGCCGGAGAGGCCGAGGCGGTTAGGGCGCGTTTCCGCGAGGCCGCGCCGGGATGGGCCGTGGATTCCCGGACGATGGGGGAGTGGGCCGACGTGGCGCTTCGGCGACCGCAGGCGGGGTAACTGCGCTTCACGAAGCGCCCGGAAAAAGAAAAAGGGCGGCCCGCTGGTGCGGACCGCCCGACAGGGAGAGGCGGGTGAGCGCGGAGCGTGAAAACGCTCAGAACTCGAAGACCACGCCGACGTTGGTGATGCGCGGCGCACCGAGGAAGGCTTCGGCCCGCTGAGCGGAGTGCTTCGGCGCGCCCGAGATGGCCTCGTAACGGCTCTCGTCGGTGGCGTCGGAGACGTAGGTCTTGTCGAAGAGGTTGAAGACGTGCGCGAAGAGCTTGATGCGGGTGTTGTCGCCGAGGTTGAACGGCAGCGTGTACCACACGTGCAGATCGTAGATGTCGTAGCTCGGGATTTCCCACGGCTGGGCGCGGTCTTCGGGATCGGTTCGCGAGGAGGGCTCGTAGTCGGCGTAGAAGCGGTCATACCAGCGGCCCTGGAACTTCACCGAGAGGCCCTTGACCGGGTAGACGGTGAAGGCGTAGGCGATCTGCGTCTGGGGCATGTCGCCGACCTTGAGGTCCTTCAGGTAGAGCTTGTCGTCGGAGGGGATCTTCTCGCCGGTGTCGACGTTGACCTGCTCGAAGTAGGCGTCGTCGGCGTATTTCCAGTCACCGAAGGAGGAGGCGAGGTCGAAGCGGAAGTAGCGGTTGGGCTTCCAGGCGGCCTCGATCTCGATGCCGGAGTAGTCGGAATCGATGCCCCGCTGGTAGGTGATGATGGTTTCATCGTTCTGCTCGCTGACGCGGGTGAACGTGCGGTCGCGCCAGAGCGTGTGGTAGAGACCGGCGTTGACGTTGAACTTCCGGTCGGGCGATTCCCAGCGCATGCCGGTTTCGAACGAGGTGAATTTCTCGTTGATCGGGGGGATTTTCGTGCCGGTGACATCGTCGATGGCACCGTCGAAGATGGGGGCTTTGGAGACCCAGCCGGCGTTGAGGTAGAAGCTGAGCTGCTTGTTCATGGCGTAGGTCACGCCACCCTTGACCTGGTGGCCGTCGAGGCCGCGCTGGGCGAGGAAGACGGGGTTGCCGTCGTCGCCTTTGGTGAAGTGGTCGGTGAAGGTGTAGTCGATGGTCGAGTAGCCGTAGACACCGAAGGCGGTGATGGGACCGGCCTTGTATTGGCCCTGCAGGAAGAGGCCGAGCCAGTCGACGGTGTTGGTGTTGAAGTAGCCGAGCTTGTCGCCGAGGTAGAGCTTGGTGTCGGGGCCCTCGGGCCAGAAGTCGCTCGAGTCGGAAGCGGAGGCCTTGAAGTAGTCGCCGCCGAGCAGGTCGCGGACTTCGCGGTAGTGATCGATGGTGGCCGTGCGCCAGTCGAGGCCGCCGGTGATCTTGAAGGCGTCGCTGAGTTCCTGGGTCAGCTTGACGATGGCGCCGAACTGATCCTGCTCGTTGCCGCTGTTGCGCAGGATGGCGAGGGACTCGCCGGCGATCTTGTCGCGGTCGTCGCGGACGGTGCGGGTGCCGGCGTTGGCGGCGATGGTGGCGTCCCAGTTGATGGCGCTGCCGTAGAGCGGCGCGTCATTGGGATAGCGGGCGAAGGCGCGGGAGCTGCTGTTGAAGCCGTAGACGTTTTCGGTGTTGTTGCGGGTGCCGGAGCCTCCGCCGCGGCCGCCGGAGTAGTAGAGAACGGCGCCGAGGGAGGTGCGGTCGGAGATTTCGGAGAACCAGTTGAGGTTCACCTGCGGCTTGTGGAAGTAGTTTTCGCGTTCGTTGATGAACGTGCGGTCGTAGCGGGGGTGGGTGCTGCCGAGGAAATACTGCTCGCCGGTGTAGCTCGGGCTGACGGGAGCCCAGTTCGGGTTGAAGTTGTGTCCGGCGTCGACCGGGCCGCGGGCGAGGGCGCGCTGGAGGTCCTCTTCACTGTAGCCGAGCTTGCGGGCGTAGTCGGCATCATAGGCGGCGATGTTGGAGGCGAAAGTGCGCTGGCCGTGGCGCTGGGGTGCGCCCATGGCGAAGAGTTCGATGCGGTTGCGTTCGTTGACGAGGATGGTGGCGCCGAAGTAGTAGCCGGTGCCCTTGGTCCAGAGACCGTCGGCGTAGCCGTCACCCTTCTTGGCGAGGAGGCCGAAGGTGAAGGCGACGGTGTCTTTGAGCAGGCCGGTGTTGTAGACGAGGGTGGCCTTGCGGAAGCCGTAGCTGCCGACTTCGAGTTTGACCGAGCCGCCCGCGTCCTGGCCGGCGGGATCGGTGATGATGTTCATCGTGCCGCCGATGGACGGGGTCGGCAGGGTGACGTTGGAGAGACCGCGCTGCACCTGGATGGTGCTGGTGACATCGCCGAGGCCGTCCCAGTTGGACCAGTAGAGCCAGCCGTTTTCGATGTCATTGGTCGGCACGCCGTTGATCATGATGTTGATGTTGCGCTGGTTGAAGCCGCGGATGCTCACCCGCGCGTCGCCGGCGCCGCCGCTGTCGGTCGTGGCGTAGACCGAGGGCGTGTTGTTGAGTAGCAGCGGGATGTCCCGCGAGCCGAGTTCAGCCTGGATGCTTTCTTTGGTGACCTCGGTGAAGGAGACCGGGGTTTCACCGGGGATGGCCTGGTCGGAGAAGGTCTTCAGGCCCGTGACCTCGAAGGCTTCCAGTTGGATGACGTCTTCGTTCTCTGCCGCAGGATCGGCCCCCTGCCCGTAGAGGGCGATGGCGGGAGCGAGAGCGAGCAACAGCGTGGCGTTGGTCAGTCTCTGGTTCATTATGTTCAGGTGTCGTTTCAGTTGTGGAGTCGGCCGGATCACTGGGGGCACGCTGGCACCCATGATGAGCTGGCGGGAGAGACGCTTGAGAAAAGGCACCGGGAGGGCAATCGCCGTCCATGAATTGTGAGAAAGTTGCTAATAGCTTCGCAAGTCGTTGGGGTTCAAGGGAATGGGGTGGTTGGCGTGGCGGCGTCGCAGAATCTTAACGCGACCCGGTGAGGGCTGATTCGCCGCCGCGCGCACCAGTCAGGGGCTGGCGGCGCGAATTTCGCGGACGGCTTCGGCCGGATCGGTGGCGGTGAGGACGTCGGAGACGACGACGAGGGCACGGGCGCCGGCGGCCACAACTTCGGCGGCGTTGGCCCGGGTGATGCCGCCGATGCAGAACCAGGGGAGCGAAGGTTGCAGTGCGGCGACCTGGCGGACGAGTTCGAGGCCGACAGGGGTGTAGTCGGGCTTGGTCTGGGTGCTGAAGACCGGCCCGACGCAGAAGTAGTCGATCGTGCCCGGCGGCAGCGCCATGGCGGCCCTGGCC
>RFJS01000083.1 GCA_003694825.1 Verrucomicrobiota bacterium
ACTTATTCCACTCTGATTTGCTATGAGGATCAATAAGCTGCTTTTCGTATCGGGTTTTGCCGCGGTGATGGCCACGGCGGGCATTTTTCAGGCGAGCGCGCAGGTCGTGACGGCCGTGCAGTCGTTTGCCAGCCAATTTGGGACCGACAACGTCGTGGTGACCGGCGACTATATCGGCAACAACAGCCACGTGCACGGCGGGCTGGCCGTGGGGGGCGACGCGTCGCTCTCCGGCGTGCAGGTGAACCAGGACAACGTCGCCGCGCCGGTGGCGTTTCGCATCTACGGGCAGATGACGCTCGGGCCGAGTTCGTCCACCGTTCAGGCCGGCGGCGGCGTGTTCGTGCAAAATGCGTCGACCAACGCGGGCTTCAACATCTTCACGCCGAATCCGGGCCAGGCCTCGATCACGAGCGGCTCGACGGCCTGGAGCGACCCGAGGGTCTTCTTCAATGGCAACGGCGGGGGAGCGACGGTCTCGACGCTCGCGGCGCCGGACGGCTATTTCAGCACCCGCGCCTCGGTGATGCAGAACGTGTCAGCGACGCTCGCGGGCGTCTCCGGTCTGGCCCCGACGGTATCGAACGGGGGGGCGAAACTCACGTTCACCGGCGTGGTCGGGGCGGTGAAGGTCTACGACTGGGACGTTGCGACTTACGGCAGCGTGACGGATGTCGAAGTCGTCGCACCGGCCGGATCGAACGTGGTGATCAATCTGAAAAACATCGGTCCCGGAGGGTTCGCGCCGTCGTTCAATTTCAACGGGGCGAACCCGGACCAGGCGTCGCGGACGCTGTTCAACATTCCGGCGGGAGAGGTGACTTTCTCGCGGAACATCTGGGGGTCGGTTCTTGCGCCGAATTCGAAGGTGACGCTGCTCAATCAGAACATCGACGGCAGTGTCTTCGTGCGCGATTTCGAGCACAATGGCGGCGAGGTCCACCGGGTGGGGTTGACGGCGATTCCGGAGCCGTCGACGTATGCGGCGATCGCGGGCGGGATCGCACTGATGGTTGCGCTCGGGTTGCGGGCGCGTCGGCGCCGGATGGCGGCCCTGGTGGAATCGGGCGCCTGATGCGCGTCCGCGGCCTGTGGGGACCGGCGGAGGCCTGTCCAGCCCGCAGGCGCGCCGCTTTTTCAATACAATGCCAGTTTTCGGGGCGCGGTTCGCCGGAGCCGCGCCTCGCGCCGTTTCGGGGGCGACCGGGTCGGGGTGCCGGAGGGACAGGGGAGGGCGAGCCTCGGCGGCGCGGACGGGATGTGTCGCGATGGCGCCGCGATCAGAAGGGCGGTTCGTCCTCGACGAGCGTGCCTTCGAAGGGTTCGGAGAGGGGCGGCTCGTCGTCGGCCGCGGCCGCGGGGGCGTCTCCCAGGCGCTCAATCTTCCAGGCGCTGAGGTTGACGTAGTAGTTCTCCTTCCATTCGCGGCCACGGATGTCGAAGAACACCTTTACCTTCGCGCCGGGCTGCAGGTCGGTGAGGAGGCTGACCTTGTCCTTGACGCACTCGAACTTGATGTCCTGCGGAAAGCGGTCGGCATCGGTGGTGAGGACGAATTCGCGCTTGTTGAAGCCGCTGCCGAAGGTCTGTTCGTCAAAGATCTTTTTGATGGTGCCGGAGAGTTCGAACATGATCCCTCGAGCCTGCGGCGGCGCGGCTTTCGGGGCCAGTTCGTTTTTTCGAAGATCGTCCCCCGAAGCGGGTCGTTGGGGCGGCGGGCGTCAGGGCTCGCGAAGGCGCCGCATGAACTCTTCGTAGGGGAACATCTTGCCCGGGCACTCGGTGTGTTTTTTGTGAATGAGCCGGTGCGTGGTCACGCGCTTGTCGGGAATGCCCGTCTTTTTCTGAAGCGCGCGCACGAGGGCCTCGAGCACATCGAGCTGTTTTTTCGAGGGCCGCTTGTTCTGGAAATTGCCGACGAGGCAGATGCCGATGCTGTTGGCGTTGAGTTTGGGGATGGCGAGGTGGCCGCCGTCGAGCTGTTCGTTCCAGCGGCGGCCGACGAAGACGGCGCCCTCGCGCATGCCGTGGCCGTTGCCGATGACGAAGTGGTAGGCGAGGCCGTTTTCCATGCCGCGTTCTTCCCGGTGGTAGCGATCCATGCCCTTGGCCGAGCCGACGTCCATGGCGCTGTGGTGAATGACGATGTATTTCCAGCGGCCGCGCCTGACCGGAGCCGAGTCGATGGCGGCCTGGACGGTGGCGGGCAGGGTGCGGCGCGGGTCGGCCGGGCGTTTCGCCGGAGCGCTGGCCTTGCCGGGCATGGCGTCTTCCATGGCCGAGTCGGAGGCCGGGATGCGCAGGATCTGGCCGGGCTGGATGAGGTTGGGGTTTTTCAGTGTATTGGCAGCGCGGATATCCGCGACGGCGACCTTGTAGCGCTCGGCGATGGAGGCGAGCGATTCGCCTTTGGCGACGCGGTGCTCGATGAAGGCGGTGGCGCCAGCGGGGATGGAGAGTTTCTGGCCGGGTTTGAGCAGGTCGGCGTTGGCGAGGTGGTTCTGGCGGCGCAGGTCGCGAACGGTGACGCCGTAGGCGGCGGCGATGGCGGAGAGGGTTTCGCCGCGACGGACGATGTGGGTGCGCGTTTCGTTGCCGGCGG
>RFJS01000084.1 GCA_003694825.1 Verrucomicrobiota bacterium
CAACATAGCCATGAGGCTACCCTTCGGCGTTCCGCGAAATCGACCCGAAAACCCCATGCCCTCATCCGGCGCAGTTTCCCCTGCCGCCAAAGGCGTTTCCCGCGCCACACCAATCGATCCCTCACCAGCCGATCGTTTTTCTCCCTCATCGTCCTGAGCCGATCCCTCCAAATCCTTCAGCCCGTTTTGTGGATTTCCTCTCTCTGCCTTGAGTCATTCGTCGCTTCCATCCCCCAATTTCCCGAACGATTCACACCATTCTCGGGGAAAACCCGTAATTTTGCGAATTCGCGCGCCGATACACCGGGACAAAAACCTCGTTTCCCCGCCAACAACAACCGAGCGCCCTTACACCTCCCAAAATGCTCAGGAAATTGCTCCTTGTCTCCGTGCTTCCCGCCACCGCGCTGGTGGCTGCGCCCCGTTTTGAACTCTCCGAAGCACCTCTGATCTGGGGTGATGAAAACGCCGCCGAGGTCATCACGGCCCCGCCGGTCCCGCGAGAAATGACCGGCGACGAAACCTGGAGCGCCGACCACGGCCGCGTCCAGATCCTCCACACCGGTCGCGAAACCCGCACGATCATCCTTCCGGAAATCGGTTCATCGGGATTCGAAGTCGGCACCATCCTCGCCGCCCGCGTCACCACGTGGCCCGACGAGAAGATCCTCTTCCGACAGCCCAACGGCCAGCTTGTCGCCTTCTGGGGCGATGACGGGCTCGGTGTCACCCAGTGGGCCACCTTCGAAGCCACCCCCGGCGGCTGGAAACACCGCATCTCCAAACCGGCCTTCATCTCCCCGCTCGACGGGGTCTTCGCCACACTCGGCGCCCACCTCACCGCCACCCCCGAAGGGGCAGTCGTTCCCGACTCACCTCACACGGTCGGCTACGCCCTGCGCTTCCGCACCGACTCTCGCGACCTCTTCATTGCCGCCCGCGGGCGCAGCATCCGCTTCCGCGTTCTCGCCGATGGTCGGCCCGTCGCTCGAGTCGCCATCGAGCGGGAAGCCGAGGACCAGATCCTCGTCCCCATCCACCTCGGCTCGGCCATCAAAAACCGGCAGGTCGAGGTCGTCGCCGACCAGCTCGAATTCGCCGGCATCGAGATTCCCTACTCCGGCCTGGGCATCCAGCCGTGGAAAAACGCCGTCCCCATGGTTCGTGCCCTGTGGATCACCGATGGCACCGACGACAACGGCATCGACAGCTATCCATGGGCCGCCGCCCGCCTGCTCAAGCAGGACATCTGGGTCCGCTCATGGGGCCCCCGGGCCAGCGCCGTCACCTCCAGCCCCACCGCAGCCGCGCCCGCGGATGCCATTGCCGCCGATATCGCCGCCATCAATACCGACGTGATCGTCATCTGCAGCGGCATCTTTGATCAGAGCCTGCACAGCCGCGACTACAGTCAGGTCATCGCCAGTTGGCTCGACGCCATCAGCGGCGCCGTCCGGCCCGATGCGGTGCGCATCGCCCTCTGGAACGATCTCTCCGGCGAGCGCAGCGCCAGCCGATACCAGGCCATGCCCCGCAAGGCGGCCAGCCGGCTGGACTTCAACTTCCTCACCTGGAGCGACTGGATCACCGGATCGCGCGACAACCCCAACCGCGGCAACGCTTACAAGGTCATCGCGGCCGACGGCTCCCATCCGAGCGCAATCGGCCATCGCTTCCTCGGCTACTGCTTCGCCGAGTCCTTCCGCGACCTCGGCGTGGAAACCTACGCGCAGGCCGCCTCGATGGCCCGCCGCCGCGCCGAAAAGGTCCGCAACCTCGCCTCCTCCGACTCCTGATCCCGATCGATCTTCGCCGGGCGAGCCCCGACTCCGGGCACCGCCCCCGGCAAACCGCCGGGCCGCTTCGGCCGACAGCGCCGCGGTCAGGCCAGCCGGTGACACGCCGCCGCCTGCCGGCACCCGTGCGAGGTGCGCTCAAAACAGCGCGAGCTGCTCAGGGCCTTGTGAGGCCTCGTCCTCGCCCGGCCACGAAGGCACCGGACCCAATGCCGGATCCAGCTCCACCAATCGCGCGTGAAAAAACCGGGCCAGATCCGGAGCATAGAGATCATCCGCGTGGTGGATAAAGACATGCGGCTCCAGACCTTCCCGCACCCATCTCGCCACCGCCTTCACCCACGGCTCGAGCCACGGCCCGTTCCGCTCGATTCGAGGCTCACCGACAAAGCGCACAAATGGCCTCCGTCCCGTCACCGTCTGGCGCAACGGCAGTCGGGGCTTTCGGCGCCGCGCCTCCGCCAGCGCGGCATCCTCCTCGCACGCCGCAAACAGCGCCTGGGTGTCGAAGTGCACCCGGTCCACCCCGGCCTCGCCCAGCACATCGTCCAGCATTCGCTCTCCCACGCCGTTATCGAAAAACCCCGTGTTGCGCACTTCCACCGCCACCGCCAAATCCGCGGGCAATCCTCGTAAAAACGCCCGCAGGTCGGCGGTCGACTCCGGCCCGAACCGGGGCCCGAGCTGCAGAAACACCGGCCCCATCCGCTCCCGCAGCGGCTCCAGCCACCGCAGAAAGACGCGCGTCTCCGCCTCCGCCCTTCGCAGCCCGAGCTCGTGACTGATCCGGCGCGGAAACTTGAAACAAAACCGAAACCCCGCCGGCGCCTCCTTCGCCCAGCGCTTCGCCGTCTCCGGAGGCGGCAGCGCATAAAAGGTCGAATTTCCCTCCACCGCCCCAAACACAGACGCATACTGCGGCAAAAACTCGCTCCGGCGCGCCCGCCGCGCAAACAGCCTTCCCCGCCAGCCTGCGTGCGCCCACACCGGGCACCCCAGAAACCATCTTGCCGCCTGCACGCCGCATGGCAAACACCGGCCGCCGCGCCTCTGTCCAGCCTCATCTCGCGCGCTCGCTCAGCCCCGCGCCTGCGTCCTCATGCCCTTCGCCCCGCCGGGCCTCATTTGCGTCTTGGCCTTCCCGCCCCCCGGTCTCATCCCCTCCCTCCATGAGTCTCAACCGCTGCGAGGAAGCCCTGCTCAACTACCTCGAAGACCATCCGGACGAAAAACGTTTCTGGACTTCGCGCGTGTTGGAACTCGACGGTGTTGGCGGCACTCGCGAAGGGCTCGCCTCCACCCTCGACCAGGAGCTGCGCGCCTACGCCGCCGAGCGCGATCGCCTCGCCCCGCCCGACCACCAGCGCTTCGGCGGCGGCTCCGTCAGCATGCGCAACCTCGCCGAACTGCTCTTCCTCACCTGGACACCGCCGAGCGGCCGCCGTTGATTCCGCCGCGGCATCCCTTTAAATTTCCGGTGCCATGCCCTGCACCGCTGATACCCCCGGCGCCCTGCGCCGCCTCGCTCTCGCCGTTCTCCTCACGCTCCTGGCGGTCGCCCCCACTCACGGCGCACCCCGCTCCCCCGAAGACCAGATCGCCCTGCTGCGCCTCGATCTTCGCGCCCGCAAAGCCGAGATCGTCCTCGAGGCCATGGAACTCACCGTCGACGAGGCCGCCACGTTCATGGACATCTACATCGACTACGATCGCAAGCTCGGCGCCATCAACGCCGACCGCATCCAGGCCATTCGCGAATTCACCGCAAACTACGCCACGATCGACGACGCCCGCGCCCGCAAGCTCCTGCGCCTCGCCATCGACACCACCCGCCGACGGCTCGATCTGCTCGAAAAGACAGCCGCCCGCATCGATCGCGCCCTCTCGCCGCGCCTCGCCCTACGCTTCGCCCAGATCGAAAACCAGCTCCTGCGCATGATCGACATGCAGCTGGACAACGAACTGCCCCTCATCCCGCGCGACGCCCTGCTCCCGCCTCCGGACGCCGGGCGCGAGTGACTCCGCCCCGACGCGCCCGCCAGCGGCCGGCCATGGGCCGGGGCCTTCGCCCAACCGCCGGCCGCCTCACGCCGCCTGCAGCTCGAACACCCGGTGCAGCCGCAACATCTCGATCACCGTCTGCACCCCGGGCTGGAGATTCACCAGGCGCACCTGCGCCGGCGCCGGCAGCCGCTTATAGATGCTCAGCAGCGCGCCGACACCCGAGCTGTCGAGAAACTCGACCGTGGCAAAATCAATCTCCACCCGCTTCACCTCCGGGCTCCACGCCTCCTCCACCGCCGCCTTGAAATCGGCCACCACCCGCGCGTCGAGCCGCGGAAGCGTCAGCGTGATCTTCAACAGGTCGTTGCTCAGAATCGACGAAAGCAGATGACTCATCATCTGCCTAATCGGCATCGCCTCGTCCCGGTGGAGCACAAAGCCCCGCCCCTCGCGGCCGAACCCCCGCTTCACCAACGATTTCACCCGGCCGACACTTCAGCATCCGCCGGCTCCGCCGAATTGCTTCCTGAGAGCTGCCACTGAACCATGTCTGATCAGGAACTCGTCGCGTATTGGAGCCGGGCCGGCACCGGTATGGGTCGGCTGCGGATGCGACTGCGCATCGTCCGCAAGCGGATCCTCTGGGCTGCCGCCATCGGGGGTGCCCGCATGCTCAAGCGCCTGATGGACATCGTCGTCTCCGCCGCGGCCCTCATCCTGCTCTCCCCGGTCTTTCTGCTCACCGCGCTGGCCATCAAAATCGAAGACGGCGGCTCGATCTTCTTCCGTCAGCAGCGCGTCGGCCACCGCGGCCGCCTCTTCGGCATGTGGAAATTCCGCTCCATGGTCGAAAACGCCGACGCCCTGAAGGACCAGCTCCTCGCCGGCAACGAGATGGCCTCCGGTGTGACCTTCAAGATGAAGCGCGACCCCCGCATCACCCGCGTCGGCCGCTTCATCCGCAAGATGTCCATCGATGAGCTTCCCCAGTTCTGGAACGTCCTCAAGGGCGACATGGCCCTCGTCGGACCGCGGCCGGCCGTCCCCCGGGAAGTGGCTCAATACACCGTCGACGAACGCCAGCGCCTCCTCGCCAAACCCGGCCTCACCTGCTTCTGGCAGGTCGGCGGCCGCAGCAGCATCGACTTCAAGGGCCAGGTCGGCCTCGACGTCGCCTACATCCAGTCGGAAAGCCTCCTGCTCGATATCAAACTGATCCTCCAGACCATTCCGGCCGTCCTGCTCGGCCGCGGTGCATTCTGACCCCGCCTTCCCCCCCGAAAATCAAAATGGGCACCACCATCAACCTCGGCCTGCCAGACTGGGCGGAACTCGACACGGTCGCCGGCCGCATCGAGCCGCCCGCCCTCTGGCCTGTCGGCACCCAGCCTCTCCTCGCCCACTGGATGGACTACGCCCGCCGACACGGTGCCGATCAGATCCGCATCTATTGCGCCGACCGCCCTCACCTTGTGCGCGACTGGCTCGAGGGCGGTGCCTTCTGGTCCTGTCGCGTCGAGGTCATTCCGGCTCCGCTGCACCGCTTCCCACCGGACATCGAGTGGGTTGACCGCGTCCCGGGGGAAAAACCGATCGAGCCGCCCGCCGACGGCGCCGGTCTCGTGCGCTGGTGGTTCGAGCGCAACATGGCGTGGCTCCTCAGCCGCGACACTCACGCCCTGCTGCTCGACGAACGCCACCCCTCCGGCGGCTGGGTCGGCCCGCGCGCCCGCATCCACAAATCCGCCAATCTCACCCCGCCCTTCTGGATCGGCGCCGATACCGAGGTCGGTCCCGCCGCCGCCGTGGGGCCCGGCGCCGTCATCGGCCCGCGCAGCGTCATCGAAGCCAAATCCGAGATCCGCCAGTCCGTCGTCCTGCCAGAGACGATTATCGGCCGGCACGTCGGCCTCGACCACATGATCGTCGATGGCAACATCGTCATCCACGCCGAGCGCGGCTGCCGCGTCGAGATCCCCGACACCTTCATCGTCGCCCCGACCGCGGGTCGTCGCCGGCGCGTCTCCTGGAAGGAGCGCCTCCTCGCCCTCGCTCTCTGGGGCCCGGGCATGCTGCTCGCCCTCGGCCGGCCCGAAGGCCCCGTCCGCACCGTTGTCACACCGCGCGGGCACATCGACCTGCGCGAACGTCTCTCCGGTCCGCTGCTGGCCCGCCGCGCCTCGTGGCTCCCCCATGTCATCGCCGGCCGCCTTTCCCTGGCCGGTCCCCTGCCGCGCCCCGAGAGCGCCTTCGCGGTCCTCCCGGCCGACGCCGCCAACCTGCTCCGCACCATCCCGCCGGGCGTCTTCTCCATCGCCGATGTCCACGGCTGCCACTGTCTCGAAGCCGAAGAAGAGTCCACCCATGCGCTCTTCGCCGCCGCGCGTCCCGACTCCGCCGCCATGGTGCTCAAGGCCCTCCCCCGCCTCCTCTGGCGCGTGCCCGCGTGATGGATACCTCTTTCCAGGAAACCTGCGAACTGACCTTCGCAGCCACCCTCGACGCCGTCCCCGCCGCGGCCGCCCGCATCGGCACGTGGCTGCGCCTGCGCGGCTTTCCCGAACCGCAATGGCCGCCGCTGGAAATCGCCGTGGTCGAGGGGCTGAACAATGCCGTGCTTCACGGCTGCGCCGGGATGGATGAGGCGGCGATCCGCGTCCGTCTCAGCTGGAGCGGATGCGACCTGTCGATCCGCGTCACCGACCCCGGACACTTCGAGCCCGGGCCCGACTGGGGAAACCTGCCCGAAGATCCACTGGCCGAGAGCGGCCGCGGCGGGTTTCTCATGCGCGAGGCCTTCGAGCGCGTCGAGCACGTCAACGACCGCGAAGGCCATACGCTCGTGCTCACCATGCGCACCGAGGCCCCGCCCGCCGATCCCGACCGGTTTCTCGAAACCTTCACCGCGATCGAACAGGCGTCGATGGAACTCGAGCGCAGCTACGAGACGATCGCCGGCCTGCGCTTTCTCATCTCCCTGCTCGCCACCTCGGGCGACTCGAAGTCACTGGTCCGGCAGGCGCTCGAGCGTCTCCGAGAGATCGATACATTCAAATACGCATGCGTGCGCCGGTTGCAGGGCACGGCGCTGCGGCTGTATTGCACTGTCGGCGATGGCGGCTCGCTTCCGGAGATCGTCCCGCTCGGCGATCCGTGCACGGAAGCAGACGCCGTCCTGCGACTCGAGACCCGCCGCATCGATGCATGCGAAGCCCTCGGCGCCGAAGATCCGCTGCACGGGACCGGTGGCGCGGCCCTGGCCGTGCCGGTCTGTTATGAGGATAACCGCATCGGCACGATCACGCTGGTGCGGCAGGTCGGCGAGCCGTTTTTCCGCTCCGGCACCGTCGAGATGCTGCAAACCATCGCCGAGTTTCTCGGTGTCACCTGGGAGTCCGACCGGCTGCACGCCCGCCAGCGGGAACTGGAAGTCAACCAGCACGAGCTGACGCTCGCCGCGCAGATGCAGGCCCGCCTCCTGCCCGAACAGTTCCCGGAAACTCCGCGGCTGACCTTCAGCGGTTCCTGCATGAGCGCCCGGAAGGTGGGCGGCGATTTCTACGACGTCTTCAGCATCGCCGGCGGCACGGTGCTGGTCATCGCCGATGCCATGGGCAAAGGCGTCCCGGCGGCGTTTGTCGCCTCAATCCTGCGCTGTGCGATCCGGGCCCGCGACGATCTCGCGCGCGATCCCGGGCGGCTGCTCACCGAGGTCAACCGGCAGATCACGCCCGACCTGCTCAAGGTGGATATCTTCATCACGGCGCTCGTCGGTTTCATTCCCGACGGGGCCGACCGCGTGCTCATCGCCTCGGCCGGCCACTGTCCGCCGTTGATCCGCCGCAATGACGGCCGGGTGGACAGGATCGAGGGCGGCGGCCCTCCGCTCGGCGTCCTGTGCGGCGAACTCGATTTTCCGACCGTCACCTGCCCGCTTTCCCACGGCGACGCGGTCGTGTTTCTCACCGATGGAGTCTACGAAATCGGGCCACAGGCCGAAGCTTCGCTCGGCCTGAACTGGATCGCGGAAATTCTCGCCCGGACCGGAGACCCCGATCCCCACAGCATCGTCGAATCCCTGATCGAGGCCGGCCGCGCTCGTGCCCGCGGCGAACCGGCACAGGATGACCGCACGCTCCTGGTCTGCACCCGCGCGCACGATCCCGCCGTCGACACCAGCGATCGAGAAACCCACGCGGCGGGCGTTGCTTCACGATGAATGCGCCGCTGCGAACCGAATCGTCCCGGCCGGTCGTCCTCATCGCGGAGGACGAGCTGCACATGCGCCTGCTCATCGAGCGATGTCTCCGGCGGGCCGGCTTTCATACCGAGGGCGTCGCCCGGGGAGACGACGCGGTGGCGCGAGTCGCCCGCGGCGGCATCGATCTGGTCGTCCTCGATTTCGAAATGCCGGGATTGAGCGGTCCCGATGCGCTCCGTCGGATCCGTGAACTCGCATGCGGTCAGTCGCTTCCGGCGGTTTTTGTGACGGGCCGCGGTTGCTGCGACCCGGCGGACAGCATGCCCCCACTCCGGGTGGATGCGTGCTTCGCCAAGCCGTTCAGTCCTTCCGAACTGGCGGGACGCATCAGCACGCTTCTCGCCGACCGGATGCCGAAACCGGTGGCGGACAACGGCAAACCAACCGCTTCACCGGCGTGAGACGCCCGGAGATGCGGGCAAGCCGGCCGATCCGGGCGTCAGGTGCGGCCTTTGCACGCCACCCTTGAAACGGCCGACGCCCGGAAAGGCACCGCCCCCGCAGCCGCCGCTCCAGACGCGAACACGCCACCGCTCATTCCGCATCCACCGCCGCGATCGGCGAGGGCGTGGGAGCGTGGCGATCCTTGAGCGGCCGCACGGCCATCTGCCCCTGGCGGGCATAGTCCAGCGCCAGGCTCAACACCCGGACGCTTTCCTGCGGCGCATGAAAACCGGTGGAGTTTTCCGCCTCGACAAAATCGAGCAGGAATTGCGCCCGCCGCTGGAAGGTGCGCGCCGCTTCGAGATCGGCCTCCGGCACGCCC
>RFJS01000512.1 GCA_003694825.1 Verrucomicrobiota bacterium
CGCAGATCGAGGCCGTGCTCGCCGCGGCCGAACGGGGATTTGCGATCTGGTCGCGGACGAGTCCGGCCGAGCGGCGGCGGGCGATCCTGCGCTACGCCGATCTGCTCGAGAGCCACCGCGAACGGCTCATCGAATTGCTCATCGCGGAGACGGGCAAGCCGCGGGACAACGCCGAATACGATTTCGGGATGCTGCCGACATGCCTGCGGTATTTCGTGGAGGAGTTCGACCGTCTCGATCAGCCGGTGATCCAGGACCCCGACGGACAGTTTCTCCACTACGTGCAACGCCAGCCGCTGGGCGTGGCCGTGGGGATGCTGGCCTGGAATTTTCCGTTGTTGAATGTCGGTTACAAACTCGGTCCGGCCCTGGCGGCGGGATGCAGTGTCATCCTCAAGCCGTCGCACGAGACGCCGCTGGCCTCGCTGGAGGCGCTGGCGCTGGCCGGAGAGGCCGGCATCCCTCCGGGCGTGGTCAACGCCATCACCGGCACCGATCACGAAGTCCTGCGCCCGCTGCTCGAGAGCCGGATACCGGCGCTGGTGACGATGATCGGCTCGACGCGGGGGGGCATTCAGGTGATGAAAACCGCAGCCACGAGCGTGAAGCGTTTTTCGCTGGAGCTGGGCGGAAACGCGCCGGTGCTGGTCTATCCGGATGCGGACATCGAGGATGCGGCCCGCAAGATCGTAAATTTGAAATTCGCCAACTGCGGCCAGGTCTGCGTGTCGCCGAACCGCTGTTTCGTCCACGCCTCGATCTACGAGGCGTTCGTCGAGGCGGCGCGGGCGGCGGCGGCCGACGTCGTGGTCGGTCCCCTCGTCTCCGCGAAGGCGCGGGCGTCGGTGCTGGCGCTCGTGGAATCCGCGGTCGCCGACGGTGCGGCGATCGTCTGCGGCGGTCGGGCGGTCCCGGGGAAGGGGTTTTTCATGGAGCCGACCCTCCTTCGCGATGTTTCGACGGACATGCGCGTCGCGCGCGAAGAGATCTTCGGCCCGGTGCTGCCGATCCTCTCCTTCTCCGACAGCGATGATGAGATCGCCCTCGCCAACGATACCGATGCCGGTCTCGCCGCCTATGTCTTCACGAAGGATCTCAGCCGCGCGCTGAGGGCCGGACGCGATATTCAGGCGGGCAGCGTGTGCATCAACGAGCCGCACTACGCCGTGCACCTGCCGCACGGCGGGCTGAAGCAAAGCGGCATGGGCAAGGATTGCTCGCGCTACAGCCTCGAGGAATACCTGACGCTCAAGCGTGTCTCGATCCGCCTTTAGGCGGTGCGGGGGACGGGCGCCGCGCGGCATGGAGACAGACGAGATGAGGTTTTCCGAAAAAAACCTCCTGCGACGTCTCTCCGGTGCGCTCACGCGGGAGTTCGGGGTGCCGGCCGCGCCGCGGATCGCGTCCCCACACAGCGGGCTGGAGGCGGCGATCGGGCGTGGGCTGCCGTTTCATCGAATGCCTCCGGGCGAAATCCGCCGGGGGCG
>RFJS01000085.1 GCA_003694825.1 Verrucomicrobiota bacterium
CTCGGCCCGCGGACGAAGTTCGTCGCTCACGCACATCGACCCGCCGGTCGAGGCTGTCCTGCTCTATACCGATCCCGACGAAACAGCTGCCGCGATCGAGGACTGCGTTGCGGCGCATCCGTCCATCGTGTGGCTGCATGATGCGCTCGGTCCCGGTGCTACCAACCCCGTCGCGATTGAACGTCTGGAAAAAGCCGGCGCCGAGGTGATCCCCGGACTGTGTCCGATGCTGTTTCTCAAGCCGGTCGATCCGGGGCACTTCTGTATCAAATGGGCCTTGAAACTATCCGGAAAGGACCGACGCGTGCGCCGAGCAACGGCAAAGCACATTTAATTAAGGTCGCGTCCTCTTCCGAGCCGGGCGGCTGCCTTTCCGCGGCTTCCCGGCTCACCCCATATTGAAAGCCTTTCCTGCCTGAAACGTCCAACCTTCCCGCAACGAGCAGACAAACGGCGGAGTCTTCCGTAAGCGCTCCTCGGTATCCAAATGCATGTTTCAGGATTTCCCTGATTCTCACGCTGCACGAGATAATTACTTTGCCCGCGCCTCGCGCTCTCCTTTACGCTGGTTGACGCAGATTTAATCTCTTCGATCAACAAACGATGAAACGAACTGGCCCCTGGTCCGATTCACTCTCGCTTGCCGTCTGCGTGCTTGCACTTCTCATTCCGACAGCCCCGACTTCAACCGGGGAAGAGGAGTCTCTCGCCGGAATTAACGAAAACTGGCGTCATTACCAATCGCTTCATTTCGAGATGTACTCGGACCAACCTGAGGCGAAATCTCGTGAGGCTCTCTGGGATTTCGAGCTGCTTCGCGCCCTGTTCAGTGAACGGGCCAACTTCATAGAAAAAGCTCGACGCGACATCACTGTCTTTTTCTTCAGCCGCAAGAGTGACTTTCTGGCCTATACTCGAGATCGGGACCGCAAACGCAAATCACTCGCCGGATTCTACCTCGATGGTCTTGACCGTGCCGTCATCGTATTGTCCCCGTCAGATGACCGTACCACCGCACGGCAGACCGTATTTCACGAATACATTCACCATCTGTTCACGGCTTCCGAAAAGGAGCCGCCGATGTGGCTTGCCGAGGGGATGGCCGAACTCATGGCCGGCATCCGGGTAGAAGACGACAAACTCGAGATCGGCCACCCCGTGGCACATCGGCTCTTCAAGCTTCAAGCCTCGAAATTGCTCTCCCTCGAAACGCTTTTCGGCGCCTCACACGGCTCTCAGATGTTCGCTTCCGAAGACCATACAGGACTGTTTTACGCGCAATCGTGGGCACTCCTGCATTACTGGTATTTCGGCCAATCGGACATTGCCCCCGATGCTGTTGAACGGTTCGTCAGCACATGCCTGAGCGTAAGAGGGCTCACGCCGGTTGAAACCTACCAACTCTTCAAGTCCTGCTTCGACATGGAATACGCGGAGATGAAAAAACGTCTCGGACAATATGTCGTGAAAGGAAAATACCGGTACATCACCC
>RFJS01000513.1 GCA_003694825.1 Verrucomicrobiota bacterium
CTCGAGTGGGATCCGGAGACGGAAAAGATCCGCGACGCGCGGCCGGATCAACTCGCGCTGCTCGACCGCCCCGTTCGCGGAAAATACGAGTTTCGTTGACCGGCCTGCGCCGCACCGACCGGGCTCCGGCGTTGGCCACAGGCAGATCTCGCTCAATCGACGAATGCGTTCGCGAATACACTTCAGGCGTCTGTGCGGGCTCGTGCTGGCGGGGCTCGTGCTGCTGGCGGGTGCCCGGATGACGGCGGCCGAGGGAGACGACCGGTTTGCGTGGGTGCGGGGCGATGGATGGGTCGCTCTGCTCGACGAAGCCGAGCGGGTGGTCTGGCGTTTCAACTGGGGCGAGCGCGGAGCCATCCCGCATTTTCATCCGTTTGGCCTGGCCGGTGGTCCGCCGATGACCTGGCACGCTCCGGAGGATCATCCCTGGCACTACGGATTGTGGTTTGCCTGGAAATACATCAACGGCGTCAATTACTGGGAGTTCGATCGGGAGACTCGGCGGCACGCCGGGTGGACGATCGTGGAAGGGGCGGAGATCACGACCCGTCGAGACGGATCGGCGCGGATCGACCTGCGGTTGACCTACCGCCCCGGACCGGAGGCCGATCCGGTGCTTCGCGAACATCGCGTCATTGCAGTCTCGGCGCCGGGTGAAGACGGCGGTTATCACTTCGACTGGCGCATGACCTTTCGCGCGGCGGACGTGGAGGTGAGCCTCGATCGCACGCCGATTCCGGGCCAGCCGGAAGGTCGGCCATGGGGCGGGTATGCCGGGCTCATCTGGCGGTTTGCCCGGGAATTCGCGGATTGGCAGGTCGTCAACGATAAGGGCGAGCGTGATCGGGCGTGCCATGGGCGAAGGGCTCGCGCGATTGATTTCAGCGGCCGGATCGGTGGCGAGTGCATGGGCGTCGCCATCTTCGATCACCCGGACAATATTCGTTATCCGACACCATGGTATGTGGGGTTCGATCCGAAGACGCCGTTCGCATGCGTCCTGCCGGCGCCGCTCTTCGAGAGCGGGCTGCGGCTCTCCCCGGGAGGGGAGTTGACATTGCGATATCGTGTAGCCGTGCATCCGGGACGACTCGACGCGGAAGCGCTGCGTGCCGGGCACGATGATGATTATTGACTGTCTATCTCCGCACGGCCGGCGCGGGTTTACAAAAATTTAAATGTTTCAGCGTGCCCGTTTTTGCGGAGCCGTGGCGGCCTGACAAATTGATGGCTATGCACATCGTGCCACGTCTTCAGCGACCATGCGACAGACGGGGCGGATGTGTTGCCCATTGAACCCCACTCGTCGAGAAGCGCATCGCCCCTGATCGGCCTCTCGGCGTGTCAATACCAACCCCCAGAGAGAGCACCGTATCCATTAACCCCCTGCACATCAATGCGATAGGGCCGGCGCGTGTCCGGCTGACATTGTCGATCATCTTGTCATCGGCAATTGCCTCCAGCCTCTGGTCCCAGGCGACCCCGTCTGGTGACAGTGAAGAGGAAGGAGATGACCTCATCCAACTCAGTCCATTCGTTGTCACCGAAGACGAATCCGTCGGCTACGCGGCGACCTCCACGCTGGCCGGCACCCGCATCAAGACCGAGTTGAAGGACCTCGGTGCGGCAATCTCGGTGGTCACGCCGGAATTCATGGAGGATACCGGCGCCACCAACGTCGAGGAACTGTTTGCCTACACCACCAACACGGAAGTCGGTGGCCTGCAGGGCAACTTCTCCGCGGCGGATCTCGGCGCCAATTCCCAGCGCTACAATCTCGATGAGCAACGCCGCGAACCGCAGAGCGGCACCCGCATCCGCGGCCTCAGCCGCCCGAATTTCACGCGCGACTATTTTTCCACGAGCATTCCGATCGATGCCTACAACACCGGGCAGATCACGATGAACCGCGGTGCGAACTCCCTGCTCTTCGGCCTGGGGAGTGCCGCCGGCGTCGTCAACGCCGGCCTGCGGCGCACGGTCCTCTCGAAAAATTCCGGCCAGGTCGGCTTCCGCTTCGATCAGGAGGGGTCTTACCGGGCGTGGGTCGACTACAACCAGATGATCATCCCGAAGCGCGTCGCCGTCCGGGTCGATGCCCTCGCCAAAGAGGATGTCTACAAACAGGATCCCGCCTTCGATCGGGAGAAGCGTGCCTATATCGCGATGGACGCGATCCTGCTGGAAAACGAGAACTCGCGCATCTTCGGGCCGACGACGCTGCGCGCGTCCTATGAAATCGGCGCGGGCAAGCGCACCCC
>RFJS01000086.1 GCA_003694825.1 Verrucomicrobiota bacterium
GCGCCTTGCGGCCGACCATGATGTCGCCCGCGACCACGGTGGGCACGGCATCGCGGCCAACCGCGCGACGGAACGGCAGGCGCAGGAAGAATGTCGCGCCGAGGTTGACCTCACTCTCGACCCAGACTTCCGCACCCATCGCATCGGCGTAGGCTTTGCAGGCGGCGAGGCCGAGACCGGTGCCGGGGATGTTGTTCTTGTGCGCCGATCGGCCGCGGCTGAAACGAAGAAAGAGCCGCTGTTGCTCTTCTTTCGGGATGCCCGGTCCCTGATCAGCGACAAAGAAGGTGAGGAAACCATCTTCGCGTTTCGCTCCCACCGTGATCTCGCCCCGGCCGGCGAACTTGATCGCGTTGGCCAGGTAGTTGATCAGGATCTGCCGGATACGGTCGGGGTCGCCGATGACGCGCTCAGCCAGCAATGGCCGCGCGGCTTCGACCGAGATGGAGGCGTCAGGGGCGGCGGCCCGGAAGACGTCGACGGCGGCATTGATGGGATCGCGCACGTGAAAGGGCTGCAGCTTGACCGAGATGCGGCCGGCATCGAGTTTCGAGAACTCGAGCACGTCCTCCACGACTGAGGCCAACTGGCGCGCGCAAGCGGCGAGACGCTCAAGGGTTTCTCGCGCCTTCTCATCGAGGTTGGTCTGGCGCAGCGATTCGACAAGCCCGACAACGCCGTTGAGCGGGTTGCGGATCTCGTGGCCCATCGTCGCGAGAAAGGCCGAGCGGGCCGCCGAAGCCCGGGCCAGTTCCTGGGTCCGGGCGTTGACCAGCCGCTCGAGCTGCGCATTCAGGCGGGCCACGCGGCGGGTCCGCAGGACGATGACACCCCACACGCCAAGAGCGAGAGTGATCACGTAGGCGGTATACGCCCACCCGCTGCGATGCCAGGGCGGGTCGATGATCACCGGGAAACGCGCAACCGGGCCAGGCCGTCCGCGAAAGTCGAGGGCGCGGGCTTCGAAGACGAAGTCGCCTTCGTGCAGCCCGGTGAAGGTGCGACGGCCGTTTGTCGGCGTCCAGGCGGTCTCGAGACCGGCTAGCCGTGTCTCGATTGTCGTGTGTGTATCGAGAATGTCGGTGCCGGGTCGGACTTCAAAGGTGAGGTGAGATTCGGCATTGAAGGGCAGCCTCTCGACTCCGACGAACGGAAGGTGGCGGAGCATGGCCGGGGTTCGCCAGCGGGCGCCGAGAATCACGGGCCGGGGAGGCGGTGGGGCCGGTGCGAGCAGAGCGGTGTCGATGCGCGCAACAGACGCGCTGCCGGCAATCCACAGGTCGTGGTGTCGCGGTCGGGAGACGATGGAGCGGGGTGTGCCGATGGGGTGAAGCAGGCTCGAGTCCATCGCTGTCGCCTCGAGCATGCCGCCTTCGGCGGGTTCGAGGCGGATCAATTGCGGTTTTTGCCCCGGGCTGTTGGATACGGCCCAGATCGCGGAATCGCCTTCGCGTTCGGCTGTAAACAGACCAAGACCGGGCAGGACGGGTTGCGTCGAGGGCGGGTTGCCGGCTCGCAGGAGATGGATCTCCTGCTGGTTGTAGGTGTAGGCACGCCCATCGAGCACGAAAAGGCGGGGGTCGGTCGACGCCGTGGAGAATGCCTGGCTGGGCAGCAGTTCGGATACCGAGGGTGTGCCCGATGGTTCAGGGCGAAGCTCGATGGCCAGAATGCCGTGGCGTGGAAGTGTTACCCATAGAGTTCCCGATGCGTCCAGGGCGAGGTCCGCCGGCTGTTCCGGCAGGTTCTCTACCAGGGTCCGAAGCGCGGTAGGTCTGCCGTCGATGGAGTAGAGACGGATCGCGGATCCTTCCGCCACGATGGCCTTCCCGGCAGTGTAGGGGAGAAGCCGAAAGAAGGTGTCGGGACTTTGCACGACATCCTCGACTTTCGTCGGCGACCATTCGCGAAGAAAATACCGTCCGCCGAAGAGGAGGCGGTGTTCGTCGATGGCCAGGGCGTCCCAGAAGAAATCGTGGAGCCCTTCGACCGGGTCGAAACGGGCGGGCGTTCTCGGGTCGGTCGAAGGCTGAAGTGCCGCGATATGTTCCGAGGTGAAGGCGATCGGACCGAGCGCGGCGGTGTCGGCCATGAGGTGGACGGGGGCGGACGCCAATCCGTTGAGGGACCGAAACAGCGTGACCGCATTGTCCGCCCTGAGCTGCACAACCGCGGATGTCGTGGTCACCCAGAGGTTGTCATGGGAGTCAAGATACAGGTCGACACAGTTGAGGCTGGGGAGGCCGGAGAGGCGGTCGACGACGCGAAGCAGCTCGCCCTCCGGCGAGATGATCACGAGCCCGCGAAGGAATGTAGCGATGCAGATGTTGCCGTCGGGAAGTGACACGGCGGCTGTTGACGCGGCTCCTTGAAGGGCTCCCTCGGCGTTGTGGGGCAAGCGGGTGAATGTCCCATTCTCTATAACGCCCAGCTGTCCTTCCGGGTCGATGATGTAACGGTCGCCACCGAGGTGTCCGGCAAACGCGATGCCCACCTTTTCCCACCCGCTGAAGTCCAGGGGTTTTAGTGAAGATCCCTTCCAGAACCACATTCCTGTGCCCGGTTGGCTCACCGCCACACCGTCGCGGAAACGGAATGAGAAGAGCCTTACGTCGTTGGGGAGATGATGAATGACGAATCGTTCTCCATCCCAGATCAAGAGTCGGTCTTTCGTGACGAAAAGAGTGTGTTTGTCTTGTACGTGAACCTTCCATACGTCGCCAAGGTTCATCCCTTCCGGCAGGTGCGCGGTCAGCGAAACATAGAGTGGGCGTCCGTCTGGTCCTTCCTCCAGGTAGCCGATCTCGTTGATCGCGCCGACCCAGACGCGGTTGGCGTCGTCTACCGCCATGCGGCGGACGTTGTATCCGTTGGCGACTGCAATGGTTGTCCACTCGCTGCCATCGAAAGCGTGAACTTTGTCGGCACCGATGTAGAGCCGTCCCCGGTGGTCGCGAACCACGCACCAGTAGACGCTGTCGTTTGACGGGATGTTCCAGATGCGAAGGGCCGGCAGCCCCGCGGCCGGATCAGTCCAGCCGGACGGTCCCGCCAGGAGCGACAGGGGGGCGGCGAGAAGTGCGAGGAGAAGGAGGCGTCGCATGCTTGCGGAGATCAAATCAGGCAGATGTCAAGCCTTCGCAACCCCCAAAAAGAGGGGGGGCGTCCCCCACTAATTGGGTGTTCGGTGAACTCGGAAAAAATCGGGGTTTGCGGCAGGCTTGTTGGCGTCATGAAAAGCACTCGCGATCACTCCCTGTTCCTCGGCCTTGTGGCCAGCCTCCTTCTCACTCTCGGTCTTGTCAGCCTCGCCGAAAGGATTGATGCCGTCATGAACAAGACCGATACCGGTTCGGAAGATCAACTCAAGGTTGCGGGGCCGCCGGCCATGCCGTGCATCAATCGCGCCAACGACGATATCGGCTGATCATGAACCTCGCACCGCTTCGCTATCGCCGGGTGCTCAGCGACCACGGCGGGCCGATCGAGACGATCGATTGTGGCAGCACAACCGTGATGGGAGTTCGGATGTTCCAGGCGAACGCCTTCCTGCAGAGCGGACTCCGCACGGGTGTCACCCGCAACGTCGTCTTCGGCAATCCCGACGGTAGCGGAACGGCGAGGCGTCAGCTCGTGGCTCGGCACAAGGCCGTATCCGAGGCGCTTGAGCGCTGGGCCTACGATGTGTCGAGCCAGGGACCGGAAAGAAGTCGCTATGGGTTCGATGTGGATTCCTCGTCGAACGGCATGGCGGCCTATCCCGGACTGGTGGGCGTTCAGGCTCGCTGGCTTGCCATGGCGGAAGCCGCGGAACGGTTTTCGCTCATCGGCTGGTGGTCTGGCGCGCTGGATGCCCAGCCGCGCGGCGAAGCCTGGCCCGGTGTGGAGGTCTGGGAACTCGAAAATCCCTTCACTGACCACACCGTCGTGCTCATGCATGCCATGGCGGATGAAGGCGTGCATGCCTACGCTCACGGGGCGGCCGGATCGTTCCAGGACGCGTGCGCCTGTGCCGCGGTGGAGCTATCCCGGGCGCAGTGGGTGCTCCGGCGCTACACGCGCAAGAGCCGCTACGGCACGCCGCCTCCGGTGAAGAACAATTTTGAATGCCGTTGCCTGCACTTCGCTTCCGAGCTGGGGCATGCGGAGTTTCGCAATCGCCTGAGAATCAGGAAGTGGAGGCAGGTCGAACCTCGGGTCGTGTTCGACGGCGAGATCGTCGGCCCCTGGTCGGAATACGCTACGGTGTGGCGTGTCGCCCTGGAGCCGCCGTCCCCCCAGTTTCTCGATCCGAAGACGATGTTTTTCTTTTGGTAAGGGGATTACCCCGAGATTGTGGAGCAATCGAGCCGAGGCACGCCCTGATGGGACGGGGCGTGCCTCATTCGTTTCCAATTCTTCCTTGCCAACGGAAAAATCCGACTTTTGGTTCCCGAGTCGATTCTGGTCAGACGGGCCGTAGCGTAGCCTGGTAGCGCGCTTGCATGGGGTGCAAGAGGTCGTGAGTTCGAATCTCACCGGCCCGACCAGTTTCCCTCGTGGGTCGCGGACCTGCTTGAGCGGGTGAGAGGACTTGGGGCGCTGTTCCCTGTGTGCGCCTGCGCCCGGTGTGGAAGGACGGCGAAAGCGTTCCGCGATTGGCGCGATGAGAGGCCGGGGCAGCGATCGGATGGCGTCGTGCCGGCCGCGGGAAGGACTGATTAGTCAGTCTCCGTGCGGGCAGGTGTATCGGTCGGATGTTCGGTGAGCGAGGCAAGCGCGGCATCGCGAGTCTCGAAGGTATGAATCGGCCATCCGCGATTGGAGCAGGCCGTGGCGAAGAACTCGGCGAGCTCGCGGGATGCGGGATCGCGAGGGAGGATAAGAGCCGTGCGGATACCGGGGACGGCCTTGATCTCCCGGTAGAGACGGCTGGGGTAATTAAAAAGGCGGGTGGGCGTGACTGAGGCGCGAATGTTTTCGACGTCGAGGAGGGCGCGTCGCGCGCCCGTTTCGCGCAGGAGGCGGTGCCGCGTGATGGCCGCCTGATGGAGATGAGAAGCGTCGACA
>RFJS01000514.1 GCA_003694825.1 Verrucomicrobiota bacterium
AGCTACCGGAGCGAACTCGCCGGTTTCGCACAAGACTCCCAAAATCTGGCACCGTAGTTCAAGCCACGCCGCGGCCTCGTGCGGTAGAATAGCGCTCGAACCAGTTCCTGAATACGCCGCACCCCGCAACGCGCGCCCGCCGGCATTTCGGGGATCGGGCTACCATCACCTCAGCACACCAAGAGAGACAATGAGCGACCGCGATCTTCTGCTTCGTGTCCTTCGGGGCGAAAAAACCGAGCGCACGCCATGGGTGCCCTTCGTCGGCGTCCACGGCGGATCCCTCATCGGCGTCGATGCCGCCACCTACCTGCAAAGCGCCGACCACATTGTCGCCGGCCTCCAGCGCGCCCGCGAGCGCTACAACCCCGACGGACTACCCGTCGCCTTCGACCTTCAGATCGAGGCCGAGATCCTCGGGTGCCACCTCGCCTGGGCGAAAGAAACCCCGCCGTCTGTGGCCAGCCACCCGCTCGCCGAGGGTCTCACCCTCGAGCAGCTGCCGGCATTCTCCACCGAAAAAGGGCGCATGCCTCTCGTCCTCAATGCCGCCCGACGCTGCCGCCAGGCCTTCGGCGACGCCGTCGCCCTGTATGGCCTGCTTACCGGTCCGCTCACACTCGGCCTGCATCTTCGCGGCGACGACCTGCTGCTCGACATGTTCGACGGCGATGAATCCGTCCCCCGCCTCCTCGAGTTCTGCGCCGACGTCGCCGTGCAGATGGTCGACGCCTATCTCGACGCCGGCATCGACGTGATCGCCGTCGTCGACCCCATGGTCAGCCAGATCAGCCCGGAGCACTTCGCGCAATACGTCGCCCCCGTCCAAAACCGCATCTTCGACCACATCCGCCGGCGCGGCGCTCTCTCCTCCCTCTTCGTCTGCGGCAACGCCAGCCGCAACATCCCGGCCATGTGCGCCACCCGTTGCGACAACATCTCGGTCGACGAAAACGTCGACCTCGCCGAACTCGCGCGCCACGCCCGCGCCGCCGGCAAATCCTTCGGGGGCAACCTCCAGCTCACGGTCGTCCTCCTCCTCGGCGACGCCAGCGACACCCGGCGCGATGTCGTCCGCTGCCTCGACCAGGCCGGCAGCGAAGGCGGCTTCATCCTCGCGCCCGGCTGCGACCTCCCCTACGCGGTCAAACCGGAAAACCTCGAAGCCGTCGCCCCCATCCTCCACGACGCCTACCAGCTTCAGGTCGCCCGCGAACTGCCCAAACTCGAAAAAGACGACCCCTTCGACGACATCGAGATCCCCGACTACGCCGCCGCCACCGAAGTCATCATCGATGTCATCACCCTCGACTCCGCCGGCTGCGCCCCGTGTGCCTACATGCTCAAGGCCGCCCGCGAAGCGGCCGCCGCCTTCAATGGTCCCACGCTCGTGCGCGAGCACAAGATCACCGGCCGCGACGGTCTCGGCTACATGAAAAAGCTCGGGGCCTCCGCCATTCCCAGCCTCTGTATCGACGGCCGGGAGCGCTTTGCCTCGATCATCCCCGAGCGCAGCGCCCTCGTCGACGCCATCGCCGAGGCGGCCGCCGCCAAACAGCAACCGGCCCGGTGAGATGCTCCCGCTTCCGGTCATCCTCGTCACCGGATTCCTCGGCAGCGGCAAGACCACCTTCCTGCGCCGCTACGCGCAGGCGCGGCCCGAGCGTCGCCTCGCCTTCCGCGTCAACGAATTCGCGTCCGTCGGCGTCGACGATGTCCGCCTCGCCGCCGACGGCGCCCCCGCCCACGCCGTTCTCGGCGGAAGCCTCTTCTGCGAATGTAAGTCCGCGGAGTTTCTCCGCGTCATCCGCGAACACCTCCTCCCTGCCCACGCCGAGAACCCTTTCGAAGCGATGATCATCGAGACCAGCGGCATCGCCGACCCGCAAGGCATCGGCACGCTGCTCGCCCAACACGGCCTCGATGAGCACCTCCGCCTCCAGGCCGTCGTCACCATCGTCGCGCCCTCTTCATTCCTCCGCCTCGTCGACAACCTCCCGGTTATCCGCGCCCAGATCGAAACGAGCGACCACACCATCATCAACAAGACCGATCTCGCCGACGAGGCCGCCGTCCGGGAAACCGAGCGACAGATCCGTGCCATAAACCCCAATACGCACGTCCATCGAGCGACCTACTGCGATCTCGATCTCGACCTCGCCCCCGCCCGGCGCCTCAGCCCGACATTCCCCTCTCCACCTGCGACGGCAACCCATTCTCCACTCTCGTCCTCACATCCCCCGCTCCCCTGCAGCACACCGCCTTCGTCGCCTGGCTCGAAGACCTTCCGCCCGCCCTGCTCCGGCTCAAGGGGCACGCCACCACCGATCGCGGCGCCTGGCACGTCGAGCACACCGTCGATCACCAATCGCTTACCCCCGCCGGCGATCACCACACCCCGGCCAGCCGGCTCATCGCCATCGTCCACGACGACCAGGAGGCTCTCCTCGACACCGTGCGCGACACATTCTCGCGCCTCCCGCGCCTCGGTCCGACGCCCACGTCCAGCGCCCGGACCTGACACCGCCGGGCGCCCCCGGACCAACCCGCTCACCCCTCGGGCGGCTTGCCCGCCCGCGCCGCCTCCGCCGCGGCCAGCGCCGCCGTCATCCGCGCGCTCGCCACGCCCAGAGCCTTCGCCACCGCCACCACCCGCGCCCGCGGCAGCCGCTCCACCGACGAGGTCACACCGATCGCCGCCACCGTCCGCGAAGCCGAATCAATCACCGGCACCGCCACGCACCGCACCCCCGGCCGATACTCCTCCTCATCCACCGCGTAGCCCGTCTCCCTCACCCGCGCCAGCTCCGCCTCCAGCGCCGGCCAGGTCGTGATCGTCCCTTCCGTCCGCCGCGAAAGCCCGCGCCGGTGGGCCTGGCGCAGCGCCTCGAAAAACTCCGGCTGGTTCGCCAGCAGCACCTTCCCCGTCGCCGAACAGTGCGCATCCACCATCACCCCGGGCCGCGAAGCCACACGTGTCGGCTCCGGTGCATCGACCACATCGACCAGCTCCACCTTCACCCCCTGCCGCATCCCCACGTGCGCCGTCTCTCCGATCTCCTGCACCAGCCAGGCCAGCGCGCCTCGCGCCGCCTGCCGCAGCCCGAGCTGCTCCTGCGCCAGATATCCGAGCCGCCGCGCCGCCCGCCCCAGGCGCAGCCGCCTGTCTTCGGCCTGCTCCAGCAAGCCCGCCGCCAGCAACGATCCGACCACCCGCCGCGCCGTCGTTCGCGTCAACCCCGCCCCGGAGGGTATCCGCGCAAAGGGAACCGGCTCCGTCGCCTCCCCGACATAAAACAACACCCGGGCGGCGCCATCCACCGCCGGCACGCGATAACCTTCGAACGACATGGGTCCACATCTGGACAAACCTCGGCCATTTGGCCATGCGGAAAATTGACCCGCATCCGTCCCGCCCGGGATGATGACCGCCCTGCCCCGTATCAACAAAAGACCCTCCCTCGCATTCAGAACATGCAAATCCGTCATCTGCCTTCTCCCAACGAAACCATGGCCCTCGACACCGAGGAACTGCGCGAAAACTTCCTCGTCGAGTCCCTCTTCAATCCGGGCGTCATCGATCTGCTCTACGCCCATATCGACCGCGTCGTCCTCGGCTCGGCCGTGCCCACCGACGCGCCTCTCACCCTCGGTGCCGCGCCCGAGCTGCGCGCCGACGCCTTCTGCGA
>RFJS01000087.1 GCA_003694825.1 Verrucomicrobiota bacterium
CCGCACCGCCTCGCGCTGGTCATCCTGAATATCGAACAGCACGACATTCGACCGCCCGCCCCGGTCCGACAGCTCCAGCTCGCGCACCAGCGAGCGCTGCGTCAACTGCATGGTCACGACGAGAAACGCCCCCAGCCCCAGGGCCAGCACGACGAGCAGCGTGCGATTGTTCGGCCGAAAGAGATTCGCCACGCCCTGCCGCACCACATACGGAGCCCCCCGCAGCGCCAGGTGGCGCGCCATCACCATCAGCCCGCGTCCCAGGGTCGCCAGCGCGGCAAAAACCACAGCCGTGCCGGCCACCAGCCCGACCCCGTGCTGCCACTTCGCCGCCTGCCCGATGGCAAAGAGTGCGACCGCCCCCGCGCCGACCGCCACCACCGCAAGCCTGGCGGGATCCCGCCAGCCCCGCCTCGCCCCCTCGACCGCCGAACGCAGCGCCAGCAGCGGAGAGACCCGGCGCACGCCCAACAGCGGGAGCAGGGCCAGCGCCACCGTGATCCCCACTCCGGCCGCCAATCCCTCCACGAGCGTCGGCGGGTTGATCCGCACCCGAAAGTCAGCCGGGAGCATATCCCCGAGGGTCAGCGGAATCGCCATCTGCAGCCCCACCCCGAGCGCGCAGCCGGCCAGCGCGCCCGCCAGCCCCATGCCCGCCGCCTGGATCAGATAGATGGCCAGCGTCTGCCGCACCGTCGCCCCGACGCATCGCAACACCGCGATGGACGTCAGCTTCTGCCTTACGAAAACATGGATACCGCTCGCCACGCCGACGCCCCCGAGCAGCAGCGCCACATACGCAACCAGCCCCAGGAAACTCTCGAGCCGACCGATCGACCGACTCATTCGCGCCTGCCTCGTCTCAACTGTCTCGATACGCACGCCCCGTTCGCGCAGCGCCTGTGCATGCGCGCGGCGAAACGCCTCGGCCACCGCCGGCGCGTCCGCGCCGGCGTGCACCCGGTAGCGCACCCGGCTGCCCTTCTTCACCAATCCGGTGGCATCCAGCGCCGCCAGCGGCATGTAGACCCGCGGTGCCACCAGGTTGAACCCCACCGACTCGCCCGGCACCGACCGCAGTGCTCCGAGAATCGGCAGCGACGCCGTGCCGATGCGCAGCTCGTCGCCGGGTTTCGCGCCAAACTGCAGCATCACGTTTTCCTCGACGAGCACCCCCTCCCCGCGGCGAAACGCCTCGGCCGCGCCCGCCGGCTGCGTGCTGAACGCACCGTAAAACGGGAAGGCCGGCTCCACCGCCCGCACGCTCACCAACCGCGACGCCCCGCTGCGCGGATGCAGGATCATCGAAGCGAACTGCACCTCCTGCGCGCGCCGGTCGCCGAACGTGGCCGCCAGCAGCCGAAGCGTCTCCTCGTCGATCGGCTGGTCGGCCCGCACCACGAGATCGGCCCCCAGCAATTCGGCCGACTGCCGCCGCACCGCCTCCCGCATGTTCTCGCCGAGCCCATGGATCGACACCAGCGCCGCCACCCCGAGCGTGATCGAAGCCGTGTAGAGCAAGAGGCGGCGCCGCGCCGTGCGCGTATCCCGCCATGCCATCCGCAACAACCAGCTCATGCCCTCGCCTCCGCCTCGGACACGACGCGGCCGCCGCGCAGGCGGATCACCCGGTCGGTCTTCGCCGCCAGCTCCAGATCATGCGTCACCAGCACCAGCGTCGTGCCCGCCTCCCGGTTCAGCTCGAAGAGCAGATCGATGATGCGTTCCGCCGTATCCGCATCCAGGTTACCCGTCGGTTCGTCCGCGAAAAGGATGCGCGGCTGATTGATGAACGCCCGCGCCAGGGCCACGCGCTGTTGTTCGCCGCCCGAGAGCTGCACCGGGTAGTGCTCCAGGCGGTCGCCGAGCCCCACCCGATCGAGCAAATCCCGCGCCAGCGCGCGCACCTCGGCGCTCCCGCCGCCGCGCAGCTCCGCCGGCACCATCACATTCTCGAGGGCCGTGAGGGTCGGCATGAGGTTGAAGCTCTGAAAGACGAACCCCACCACATCGCGCCGCAGTTCCGCCCGTTCGTCCTCGCTCATCTCCGTGAGCCGCCGGCCATCGAGAACGACCTGCCCCGAGGTCGGCAGGTCGAGCCCCGCACAGAGACCGAGCAGCGTGGTCTTGCCACTGCCGGACGGGCCGACGATGGCGGCCGAAGTCCCCGCTTCGAGCGCGAAGGAGACCTCGTGCAGGACGGTGAGTGCACCCGTGGCCGTTGGATAAACGCGGCTGAGCCGCTCGACATGGAGAATGGTTGGCTTAGGCATGAGGGCGAACACCACCGAAATGCGATTTCCCCATTTGACAATCCGAGCCGGCGTTTGGCTCTTCCCGTTGCTCGCCGCCCTCCTGTTCGTGGGGAGCCCCGCGGGCGCGGCCCCGGAGCAGCCCGGCACGATCATCTGTTTCGGCGACAGCCTCACCGCCGGCTACGGCCTCGATCCGGACCAGGCCTGGCCCGCCCTCATCGAGGAAAAGATCCGGGCAAAGGGCTGGCCCTTCCGCGTCGTCAACGCCGGCCTCAGCGGCGAGACGACCGCCGCCGGCGCCCGCCGGGTGAACTGGATCCTGCGCCAACCCGTCGCCGTGTTCATCCTCGCCCTCGGCGGCAACGACGGGCTGCGCGGCATCCCGACCGAAGAGACCGAGCGCAATCTCCAGGCCATCATCGACGCGGTGCGCCGACGCCATCCCGAGGCCGCCATCATCCTCGCCGGCATGGAAGCGCCGCCCAACATGGGGCCCGACTTCACCCGTGCTTTTCGCGCCCTCTTCCCCCGGCTCGCCGAGCGAAACGCCCTGCCCCTCATCCCCTTCCTGCTGGCCGGTGTCGCCGCCGAACCTGCGCTCAACCAGCCCGACGGCATCCACCCCAACGCCGAGGGGCAGCGCCGCGTCGCGGACAATGTCTGGGCCGTGCTCGAACGCGTCCTGCAGAGGCGGCTCGCCTCCGACTGAGCCGGTCCCCTTCCCGTGGCGGCGATATCGCCGTGGCGACGATGACGGATACATCTTCGGCCGCCACCTTCACCGCGGCGCGAAGCGGCGTCCGATCGCCGCCGCCGGCGCCACCGATCAGGGGATCTTCAATACCATGCCGATCTTCAGCCCCCGGTTCGGATCGCCGATCTGGGCGCGATTGGCCTCATAGATCTCCCGCCAGCGCGTGTTGGTGCCGTAGACCTTCGCGCTGATGCTGTAGAGCGTATCCTTCGGCTGCACCACATAGGTGCGCATCGGACGCGTCGGAGGCTGAGGCTCGGGCAGGACACGGGCAGGCTGGGTGCGCCGCGCCGGGGCAGTCTCCACAGGCACCGGTTCACCCATCGGAATATTGGCGGCGCGATCATAATCGACGGCGCTCCGCGCCGGCGCCGACGGGGATTGCCCGGTATTGACCAGCGCGCCGGGCGGCGCCTTGTAGCCCAACCGGGCCAGCTCCGCCAGCAAGGCGGCATTCTCGGCCTTGAGCGCCTCCATCTTCTCGAGCAGCTCGATCTTGTCGATCGGTGCCTCGAACGGACCGGCCGGCAGCATGCGCGCGAACTCCCGGATCGATGTCTCGATCAGCTGCCGCACCTGTTCGGCCTGCGGACTGTTCGGCCGCAATTCGAGGTATTTGCGAAAGTGATAGATCGCCGCGATCGGATCCTTGATGTGATTCAGATAGATCTGTCCGGCCTCGAGATGGGATTCGGGGGCGTCACCGCCGCGCTTGTCGATCACTTTCAGGAACGCTTCCAGCGCCACCTGATTCTGTCCGCTCCTCACCATCTGCATCCCCCGGCGAAAATGGGGCTCGTCCACCTCGGCCGTGATCTCCAGACCACGGTTCGTATCACACGCGGTGAAGAGCACCGAAGCGCAGCACGCCACAACCAGCACGCGCAGCCACCGCGTACAACAGGTCAACCGGCCTCGGGAAATGGGTTGATGGAGGATCATTTCAACCTAACTTCGCCCCACGATCGCCGCAGAGAAAAGCACAATCATGGAAACGGAGCAATCATCGCTGCTCGCCCGAGGGCGCGAGTGCATCGAGATCGAGGCCGCCGCCCTCCACGCGACGGCAGCCGCTCTCGACGAATCCTTCCTCGCGGCCGTCGACCTGCTGCTCCGCACCCATGCCGCGGGCAGGAAGATCATCCTCACCGGCCTGGGCAAAAATGCCCATATCGCCCAGAAACTCGTCGGCACCTTCAACAGCACCGGCGCGCCGGCGTGCTTTCTCGATCCGGTCAATGCCCTGCACGGCGACCTCGGCATGTGTGCGGCCGGCGACGCCGCCGTGATGTTCTCCAACAGCGGCGAGACCGAAGAGATCATCCGGCTGCTTCCCCTCCTCAAACGCAACGGCCTCACCACGATCGCCGTCACCGGCAAGGCCGATTCCACTCTCGGCACCGGCGCCGACCTCGCGCTCGTCTATCGCGTCCCGCGCGAAGCCTGCCCTCTCCAGCTCGCCCCGACCGCCAGCACCACCGCCGCCCTCGCCCTCGGCGACGCCCTCGCCATGGTCCTGCTCGAGCGCCGCGGCTTCACCCGCGAGGACTACGCCAACCTCCATCCCGCCGGTAATCTCGGTCGCATCCTCCTCGTCAAGGTCACCGATGTCATGCGCACCGGCGACCGCTTCCCCGTCGCCCCGGCGACCTGCACCACGCATGAAGCCATCGTCGAGATGACCCGCGCCAAGGCCGGCTGCATCGCCCTCGTCGATCCCGACACGGGAAAACTCGCCGGCATCTTCACCGATGGCGACTTTCGCCGCAGCGCCCTGAAAACGCCCGATTTTCTGCAGACGCCGGTCAGCGCGTTCATGACCCGCACCCCGGTCACCGTTCGCGACGACACCCTGGCCGTCGACGCCCTCAAGGTCTTCGAGCAACACGACATCGACGACCTGCTCGTCGTCGATGCCGACAACCGGCCTGTCGGTCTCGTCGACGCCCAGGAGCTGCCCCGGCTGCATCTCGTCTGACCGGCTGGAACCGACCCGGCTCCGGTGCCGGCCGCGACATCCCGTCCCCGCCGGTGGCGGGCGGTTCGGTCGCCTTGCCCGGCGAGCGAAATCGGCGCCCGCGACTGGTAGTGGCCTTTTTTCCCGGCGCGCGCTTATCCGCCGAGATACCCCTGGGCCGCCTTGATCGCAATCACCCCGAGATTCTTCACCAGGTGCGCCGCAAAACACGGGATCAACGACCAGGCGGGATTGCGTGACTGAAACCGCGCGTAATAAAACCACAGCGACCCGGCGAAAATCATCGCCGTGCTGAAAAGCGCCTTCACCGAGACCTGCACGGCCAGCCCGTCCGCCCCCCACCGCCACAAAAAGGGATGAGCGAGGGCAAACAGCGCGGAAAACGCCACCGCCGAGCCCACCAGCCATCCCCGGCCCCGTCCCGTCACCACGAGATAGCCGCGAAACACCAGCTCCTCCCCGAACGCCGCCGCCAACGAAAACAGCGCAAACCCGATGCTCATCCGGGACTGCTCCGCCACGATCCCCAGCGCATATTCGCCGATCGTCTCCACCGCCAGCAACACCAGCGCGCCCGCCACCGCCACGATCACCGCTCCCCCCGTCGTCGGTGTCGCCCCCGGGAAAGCAGCCGGCCGCGGCCGTCCCCGCCGTGCGTAGTGGAGATCCACCAGCCACATCCCCAGCTGCGCCAGAAAACCGAGGGCCACCGCGGCCAGCATCAGCGGATTGTCTTGCCTCATTGCCAATCCGGTTAAGTTACCCTCCCATGCCGTGCCAGATGAAAGTCCGACGCCCGCAGGCCTCGCGGCCGTCCGCAACACCTCCCCAGCACTGATGCCGGACCCGACCACGGATACACCATCGCCATCCTCCAACTCCCCGGGAAAAGACGATCCGCTCGCCTTCTTCGCGCGCCTCAAGCCGCACCTGGCACGGCTCGACACGTTCCTTCACGAGCAGCTCCTCGAATTCGAACCCGAGGTCCGCGAACTCGCCGCCTACTGCATCGACGCCAGCGGCAAGCGTATTCGTCCCGCCCTGGTCTTTTTCAGCGGCTGGCAGGGCGACGACACCGTCTCCGAAGACCACGTCCGCCTCGCCGCCGTCATCGAGATGGTGCACCTGGCCACCCTCGTGCACGACGACATCATGGACGGCGCCACCCTCCGGCGCGGCCGCCCCACCGCCACCGAAAAATTCGGGCCCGACACCGCCGTGCTCCTCGGCGACGCCCTCTTCGCCCACGCCCTTCACGTCGCGGCGCAATTTCCCACCACCGCCGTCTGCCGCGGCGTCTCCCGCTCCACCCGCCGCGTCTGCACCGGCGAAATCATGCAAACGCTCGCCGGCGAAAACACCCACCGCGACACCGCCTACTACCGGCGCGTCATCGAGCTCAAAACCGCCGAACTCTTCCACATCTCCTGCCAGCTCGGCGCCGCGCTCGCCGGCCACCCGGCGGAGCTGGCGGACGCCGCCGGTCGCTTCGGCCGCCACCTTGGCACCGCCTACCAGATCTACGACGATCTCGCCGACTTCTTCGGCGACGAGAACCGCATCGGCAAAACCCTCGGCACCGACCTCGCCAGCAACAAGGCCACCCTTCCCCTTCTCCTGCTGCAGCAGCGCCTGCCAACCGCCGAAGCCGACGCGCTTCGCCACGAAATGGCCACCGGCAACACGGCCAACATCCGCCTGCGCATCCGGCAGATGGCCGACCTGCGCGTCTTCGCCGACGTCATGGCCGCCATCGAGGAAGAGATCCACTCCGCAGAAACAGCGCTCGCCCCTCTCGGCGACATCGAATCGACCCGGCTGCTCAGGCAGCTCGCGGCCGTCCTCAAGGCCCAGGCCGCGCGCCTTCGCTCAGCCTCGAGCTGATCGAGCCCGCCCCGGCCAGCCCGGACGCCGAGGGCCATCCGCGCCCCTCCGGGACACCTCGCGCGGAGCGCGTCCTCCGGGCTGCCCGCTCAAATATAATACATCTCCTCGGTGCTGCGCACCACGAGCATGTCCAGCGTGATGGCCCGCGCCTTCTCCTCGAGCGCACTGCGAAGCTCCTGCCAGACCTGGTGCACCCGCTTTCCGGAAAACCCATCCGGCGAACCTCCCAGCTCCATCAGGCCGCCATCGATCAGATTCACGATCTCAAGCAGCGAAATCGTCTCCGCCGCCCGCGCCAGCGCATACCCCCCCTGCTTGCCCCGGCGACTCACGATGAGCCCACCCGTGCGCAGATCGCTCAGGATCTGCACCAGATAGTTCGCCGGCACCGCCTCCGTCCTGGCCAGACTCTCGATGTGCGCCAGCTCACCCGTCCCGTAGATTCGCGCCAGCTGCGCCAGCACCCGACAGCCATACTCGACCTTGACCGAAAGTTTCACGGCGACAGGGACTTACACGACATAGTTTAGTTGACAACCCAAAATTAAAAAAGAGCACGAAAAGGGGCTTGTGAGCGGCCCCGGCTCCGGAGAGACTTTTCCTTTATAATTCTGCAAGGCATGGCATCCGATCCAGCGAACCAACCGACGAACTCTCCCGATACCGCCGCGAGCGACTACAACGCCTCAAAGATCCAGAAGCTCGAGGGCCTCGAGGGCGTCCGCAAACGCCCCGACATGTATATCGGAGACACCAACGAGCGTGGCCTGCACCACTGCGTCTTCGAGGTCGTCGACAACTCCATCGACGAGGCGCTCGCGGGATTCTGCGATACGATCACCGTGACCATCCACCTCGACGGATCCTGCTCCGTGGCCGACAACGGGCGCGGCATCCCGGTGGACATTCACCCCGAACACAAGATCCCGGCGCTCGAGCTGGTGCTCACCAACCTGCACGCCGGCGGCAAATTCGGCAAAGGCGCCTACCAGGTCTCCGGCGGCCTCCACGGCGTCGGCGCCAAGTGCGTCAACGCCGTCTCCGAATGGTTCGAGGCCGAAGTCCGCCGCGACGGCAAGATCCACCACATGCGCTTCGAGCGCGGCAAGACCGTCTCCAAGCTCGCCGTCGTCGGCGAATGCAAGACCACCGGCACGACGATCTCCTTTAAGCCCGACCCGGAGATCTTCCAGACCACCACCACCTTCGACTACGACATCCTCGCCAAACGGCTGCGCGAACTCGCCTTCCTCAACCCCGGTGTCACCATCCGCCTCATCGACGAGCGCGTCGACAAGAGCGACGAGTTCAAATTCGACGAAGGCATCGCCGAATTCGTCCGCTACCTCAACCGCAACAAAAACGTGCTGCACGACGAGGTCGTCGTCATCGGCGACACGATCCCCAACGAGGCCGACCCCGACGGGGCGCCCACGGTGATCGACGTCGCCATGCAATACAACGACACCTACAACGAGCAGGTCTACGCCTACGCCAACTCGATCAACAACATCGAAGGCGGCACGCACCTCTCGGGCTTCCGCACCGCCCTCACCCGCGTCATCAACAACTTCGCCAAGGCCAACAACCTGCTCAAGGACAAGGACCCCTCCATCACCGGCGACGACGCCCGCGAGGGCCTCGTCGCCGTCGTCTCCGTCAAAGTCCCCGAGCCGCGCTTCGAGGGCCAGACCAAGACAAAACTCTCCAACGGCGAAGTCGACGGCATGGTCCAGAAAGTCGTCGGCGAAAAGCTCAAGTTCTTCTTCGAAACCAATCCCCAGGTCGCCAAACGCATCGTCGAGAAGTGCATCAACTCCGCCCGGGCCCGCGAAGCCGCCCGCAAAGCGCGCGAAACCGTGCGCAAGAGCGCCCTCGGCGGCGGCAGCCTGCCGGGCAAACTCGCCGACTGCTCCGAGCGCGACCCCTCCAAATCCGAACTCTACATCGTCGAGGGTGACTCCGCCGGCGGCTCCGCCAAGCAGGGCCGCGACCGCCGCTACCAAGCCATCCTCCCGCTGCGCGGCAAGCTCATCAACTCCGAGAAAGCCCGCATCGACAAGGTCCTGGCCAACGCCGAAATCCGCACGATGATCACCGCCATCGGCACCGGCATCGGCAACCACGAGGGCGACGGCGCCTTCGACGCCGACAAAGCCCGCTACCACAAGATCATCATCATGACGGACGCCGACGTCGACGGCTCCCACATCCGCACCCTTCTGCTCACCTTCCTCTACCGCCAGATGGCGGGACTCATCGAACGCGGCTACGTCTACATCGCCCAGCCCCCGCTCTACAAAATCAAGCGCAAGCGGCGCGAGCAATACGTCGACAACGACGACGAACTCAACCGCATCCTCCTGCAGCTCGGCCTCGAAGACGTCGTGCTCGAGCGCATCCGCGACAAGACCGTCTTCACCCCGGAGCAGCTCGAACGCCTCGTCGAGTCCCTCGCCCAGCTCGAGCGTCTCGGCATGGGCGTCATCCGCCACGGCGCCAACCTCGGCCAATACCTCGACATGCACGAGGGGCCCGACTTCGCCCTGCCCAAATACATCGCCCGCATTCGCGAAGGAAACAAGGAGCACCACGAGTTCCTCCGCAACGACGAGGAGCGCTCCGAGTTCTTCGCCCGCGAGGGCCTCACCGAAGACCAGGACGACCACTCGCCCATCACCATCACTCCCGACGGCCGGCGCGTCTCCATCCACGAAGTCTTCGAAAGCACCGAAATGTCGAAGATCCTCGCCTCCATCGCCGCCACCGGCGTCATCATCAACCGCTACTCCACCACCGAGGAGCCGCGCTTCGTGCTCATCGAAAACGCCGGCCCGAACCACGAACCGCGCACCGCACTCTTCACCCCGCTCGAGATCCTCTCGCAACTGCGGGCCATCGGCCGACGCGGTCTCACCATCCAGCGCTACAAGGGCCTGGGAGAAATGAATCCCAAGCAGCTCTTCGAAACCACCATGGATCCCGAAAAGCGCCGCCTGCTGCGCGTCAACATCGCCGACGCCGCCCGGGCCGACGAACTCTTCACCATCCTCATGGGCGAAGACGTCGCACCGCGCCGCGCCTTCATCGAGGACAACG
>RFJS01000088.1 GCA_003694825.1 Verrucomicrobiota bacterium
GCGCCTACCTCGAAACACTGCGCCACGAATCGGAACGCCTCTCGCACCTGGTGGAAAACGTATTGAGCTACGCCCGACTCGAACGCGGGCGCGCCGCCCGCCGGATCGAAACCACCACCGCCGCCGGACTGGTCGACGCGATGGAGCCGCGCCTGCGCCAGCGGGCGGAGCAGGCCGGGATGCGGCTGCGCCTTGAGCTGCCCCCGGAAGTGGCCGGCGCCTCGATCCGGACCGATCTCACCGCCGTCGAGCAGATCGTCTTCAACCTCGTGGACAATGCGGCGAAATACGCGCGCCGCCCCGACCGGGCAGGCACGATCACCCTGTCCGTCGCTCGCGGGAACGCCGCCGACCGGCTCGCCCTCCGCGTCGCCGACGACGGCCCCGGCCTCTCGCCGGGCGTGAGGCGGCGGCTCTTCCAGCCTTTTTCGAAATCGGCCGCCGAGGCCGCCGATTCGCAACCCGGTGTCGGACTCGGACTGGCGCTGTGCCGCCGGCTCGCCCGGCAGGAGCTGCGCGGCGATCTGGTCCTCGAAAAATCCGACGCCTCCGGCACGACATTCCGCCTCGATATGCGTTCGCAATGAACGCTTTCCTGCGCGCGGGATCCAACGGACAAGCCGCCGCCGGCGGCCTGCGTTTTTTCCTTCGCGGAGCAAATGCGCGTCCTTACTGTCCCGGGTTTTCGTGACCGACCAGGAAACCACAATCGAGGTTGAGAATCTCTACCGGCGTTTCGGCCGGATCGTCGCGGTGAACAACATCTCCTTCACCGTGCGGCGCGGCGAGATCGTCGGCTTCCTCGGTCCCAACGGCGCCGGCAAGAGCACGACCATGCGCATCCTCACCGGCTACGTCCCGGCCACCTCGGGGATCGTGCGCATCTGCGGCCATCCCGTCGCCAGCGAGCCGGTCGAGGCCCGGCGGCGCATCGGCTACATGCCCGAGAACAACCCGCTGCCCGTCGACCTCCGCGTCCGCGACTACCTGCACTGGCGGGGCCGCCTTAAAGAGTGGCGCGGACGCAAACTGCGCGAGCGGATCAATACCGTCCTGGAAATCTGCGACCTCACCCGCGCGCAAAACCGCATCATCGGCAAACTCTCCAAGGGTTTTCGCCAGCGCGTGGGCATCGCCGACGCCATCCTCGCCGAGCCCGACGTCATCATCATGGACGAGCCGACGATCGGCCTCGACCCCCACCAGATCATCATGATCCGCGACCTCATCGCCAGCCTGCGCGGGCGCATGAGTGTCATCATTTCCAGCCACATCCTCCCCGAGATCGAGGCCACCTGCGACCGTGTCATTATCATCAATCACGGCCGCATCGTCGCCGCCGGCACCCCGGGCGAGCTGCGGCACGAATTCGTCGATCGCACCACCTACATCGCCGAAGTCGCCGGGTCCTGGGAGCAGGTCGAAAAAGCCCTCGGCGACCTCGCCTCCCATCGCGAGATCACCCGCCTGCCCGACATCGGCACCCCCGGCGAATTCTACAACGTGCAGATCGAAGTCCCGGCCGATCACGACTACGGCGAGGAAATCCTCTCCCGCCTCACCGCCGCCGAGGGCTTGCGGGTGCGCCTGCTCTCGCGCCGGCAGCCCTCTCTCGAGGAAGTCTTCCTCGCCGCCACCCGTCGCAGCTGGGAAACCGTCACGCCCCGCAAAAAAAGGGAACTCGAAGGCCGCCTCCCCTATCCGGAAAGAACCGTCAAGGGCCGCAAGCGCTGAGCGCCGCCCGAAACCCGTTTCCAAGCCACCGTGAGACACTTCTTCACTCTCCTGCGCCACGAGATCCGGATCCTCCTCATCACCCCGGCCACCTACATCGCGGCCATCCTCTTCCTCGGCCTCATGGGGTGGGTCTTCCAGGACCTGCTCGTCGCCTTCGTGCGCACCGCCCGCGACACCGCGCCGGCCGTCGACTTTTTCCGCCTTTTCATCCTCCCGGTCCTCTTCCTCAGCCCGCTGCTCACGATGCACACCATCGCCGAGGAACGGCGCCTCGGCACGCTCGAGACCCTCGTCACCACGCCGGTGACCACCCCCGAGATCATCCTCGCCAAATTCTTCGCCGCCTACCTCTTCTACGTCGTGCTCTGGCTCAGCACCCTGAGCTTTCACTGGGTGCTCTACCGCTTCGCGGACAACCCCCAGGTGCTCGATCCCGGCCCTCTCATCGGCGGCTACCTCTTCGTCTCCCTCAGCGGCCTGATGTTCATCGCCGCGGGCATCTTCTCCAGCTCGCTCACCCGCAGCCAGCTCGTCGCCGGCCTGCTCACCTTCGCCATCTCCTTCGGTCTCACCATCGGCCTGCGCTACCTCGGCGACCCCGCCCTCTTCGAGCCGGAGCCCGACACCCTGCTCGCCACCATCGTCGGCCACGTGCAGATCTTTCAGCACGCCGAAGACTTCGTGAGCGGGGTTCTCGATACCCGCGCCCCCGTGCTCTACTTCAGCGTCGCCGGCATCCTGCTGTTCCTGAGCATGCTCGCGCTCGACGCCCGCTCCGTCCGCACCTGAACGCGGCTCCCGACCGATGAAACACTTCGAGACATTCGAGAGCAACCGCTGGATCTGGAGGATCAACCTCGTCCTGCAGGTCATTCTCGTCATCGCCCTGTTCGGGATCGTCAACTACATCGGGATGAACGTCTACGTGCGCTACGACCTCACCCGCAACCGCGCCTTCTCCCTCTCCCCCGAAACCATCGCCTACATCCGCGAACTCCCCGCTCCGGTCAGCTTCATCGTCACGATCACACCCGACGCCGAAGACGAAAACCTCCGGCAGGCCTATCGCGACGTGCGCGGCATCCTGCGCGAGTTCGAATACATCTCCCGGGAAAACCCCGCCGGCCACATCCGCGTGGAAATGCTCAACGTCTACGCCCAGCGCGTCCGCGCCGAATCCCTCGGCATCGACCAGCCCAACGTCGTCGTCGTCGAATCCGGCGGTCGCCGCCGCACCGTCTTCCTCGACGAACTCTACCGCACCCGCAACCTCGCCCGCAGCCAGTTTCAGGGCGAGAAGGTCTTCGCCTCCGCCCTGCTCGACGTCACCTCCCGCGAGCGCCCCGTCCTCTACTTCCTCCAGGGCCACGGCGAGATGCGCCTCTCCGACGTCGATCCCCTCCGGGGCATCTCCCAGCTCGACGCCTCCCTCAAGGGGCGCATCTACGAGACCCGCGAACTCGACCTCGCCTCCACCCGGCGCATCCCCGAAGACGCCAGCATGGTCATCATCCTCTCCCCGCAGACCCCGATCCTTCCCGCCGAACAGGAAATCCTTCGCGAATACCTCAGCGCCGGCAACGGCCGCCTCCTCGTCGCCATCGACCCCGGCCGCGAACACGGCCTCGACGACCTCTTCTACGACTGGGGCATCCTCGCCGATGATGTCGTCGCCATCGAAACCGACCCCAACTACCGCGATCCGGGCGGCGACCTGCGCGTGCGCCGCATGGCCCCCCACCCCATCACCCAGGTGCTCATCGACAACCAGATCCCCGTGCTCATGGGCTTCGCCCGCTCCGTGCGCGCCGACCCCGGCCGCCCCCTCGATGACGCCCTCGAAGTCACCGAACTGCTCGCCACCTCCGA
>RFJS01000515.1 GCA_003694825.1 Verrucomicrobiota bacterium
AGATTGCGGCTTCCGCAGCCTCGAGCAACGCCTCCCTTCGTGTCGTTATGTCCCACGCCAACCCGCCCTCGGTTTGTTCTTGAGACTCGCCGCTTTACCCAACCACCTCTTCGCACGTCCCTGCCACTCTCACGATGAGCTTCGATTTCGACACCGCACGTCCCCGCTACGACACCGACAGCCAGAAATGGCAGAAATATCGCGGTCGCGACATTCTTCCCATGTGGGTGGCCGACATGGATTTTCCCGTCGCCCCCGCCATCGTCGAGGCCATCCGCGAGCGGACGAACGACCCGATTTTCGGCTACTGCCGCCCCACCGATTCCCTGATCGAAGCCGTCGTTGAATACCTCGAAAACCGCCACAACTGGACAATCGACCCGGAGTGGCTCGTCTGGCTGCCCGGTCTCGTCCCCGCCATCAATCTCGCCTGCCAGGCCATCGGCGAACCCGATGACGGCGTCTTCACCTTCACCCCGGTCTACCCGCCCTTCCTCATCGCCCCCGGCCTTCGCCATCGTGAGCTCCAGACCGCCGCTCTCCGCCATCGCGAGAACACCTGGGAGATCGACTGGGACGCCACCGCCGCCGCCATCACTCCGCGCACGCGACTCCTTCTCCTCTGCAATCCGCACAACCCCGTCGGCCGCGTCTGGCGACCCGACGAACTCCAGCGCATCGCCGAAATGGCTGAAGCCCATGATCTCGTCGTCTGCTCCGACGAGATTCATTGCGACCTCATCCTCGATCCGATCAGGCACACCACTGCCGGCGTCTGGGGTCGCGCCGTCGCCGACCGGCTCATCGTCCTGCACGCACCGAGCAAAACCTACAATATCGCCGGTCTGGCCTGCTCCTACGCCGTCATTCCCAACACCCGCCTGCGCCACGCCCTCAAGCGTGCCGCCGTCGGCATTACCGGCGAAGTCAACAATTTCGGCTATGTGGCCTGCGAAGCCGCTTACCGACACGGCGAATCCTGGCGTCAGGCCCTTCTCGATCGCCTCCGCGCCAACCGCGATCTCATCGAACAAACCGTCGCCGCCGGCGATCTTCCCGGCATGCACATGACCCACGTCGAGGCCACCTACCTCGCCTGGCTCAACGTCGAAGCCCTCAAACTCGAGGATCCTGTCCGCTTCTTCGAGGAGGCCGGCGTCGGGCTTTCCGGAGGCGGAGCGTTCGGAGACGACCGCTATGTCCGGCTCAACTTCGCCTGCCCGGAATCAACCCTCCGTGAAGCCCTCCGTCGCATGAAGGCCGCGCTCGAAAAACGCTCGACGCACTGAATACACCGCTCTCCCCGCGTGCTCGCGGGATGTCACACCTGCACCTCGCCGCGCCGTCAGGCACCCGCCCTTGACCGTTGCCACGGAGTGCGATCGACGTGCGCTTTGCCCGAGCTTTTCATCACGCATGCGGCGCTCACCCACACACCTCGGCGATTTCACACAAATCACAGACCACCTCGGTGGCCATGGGAAAGACGTCAACGATTCGCTTGCATGCGAAACTGCCGGTCTCCTTGTAGACCACTTTCCCGCCATCCACGATAAACGCGCCGCGGGCTCCCTTCTCGAATACAGCGAGAATCCTCTCCCGAATCTCGGGAATCAGCGCCGCACGAACCAGGTCTCCGTCCGCGCTCGCCACGTAAATCCGCTCGTCAAACGTATCATCGCCGACCAGCACCCGCTTCGCCCCGAACAGCCTTCCAAGCTTCGTCCACAAACCTCCGCGACTTACCCGCATCTTCAAACCGCTCTGTTTCTCGACAGACGCCGACACCTCCACCCACTGCGTCCGATTCTGCCCCCCGCCTGTCGCGTAGGTTCGAATACAAACCTCCCGGCCTCGAAATCGCCCACGCAAAACAGGCGGTGGCGCACCGACAATCGGTCGAGCCGGCTTCTCCTCCACAGACAACCCCAGTTCGCGCGCAAGCGTCCGCATATTCTCCCGTGTTCGCCGTGCCGACCGAATCGCCCAAACAATCGTGCCGCCGAAGATGCCCACCATCACGACCGCAAAAATCACCGGAATCAATGCCTCAGCATCCATGCCACAACGTTCTCCTCCCCCCTTCAGAAAACACAAGAAGCGATCCTCTCCGGGCCTCCACGCTTTTAGCCTGTCCCTTATTTGATGTCCTCAGCGGCGGGACCTCGCGTCTGGTTGCCCGTTTGCCTCTCCAGGCGCCCTGCTGCGGGCACGCCCGCCCCCTTGCCTGGGCCGCGGGATGCCTTCAAGCCCGCTGCATCCG
>RFJS01000089.1 GCA_003694825.1 Verrucomicrobiota bacterium
CCCTGCTCCAGGCTCTGGTCGAAGGCCTTTCCCTGGGCGGCGAGCTGGGCATTGTTCAGCCAGGGCAGAAGCTCGCTCTGCAGCCCGGCAATTTGCCGCGTCGCGTCGATGCCCTGCTCCAGGCTCTGGTCGAACGCCTCCTGCTGGGCCTTCAGTTGCGCATTGTTCAGCCAGGGCAGCAACTCGGTCTGCACGCCGGCGAGGCGTCGGGTTGCTCCAATACCCTGCTCCAGGCTCTGGTCGAACGCCTTTTGCTGGGCCTCGAGCTCACTTGCGGTGAATTTTGGCCTGTAGGCCAGCTCGAGGTCGAGCCGCTGTTGCTCTCCGGCTTTGGCGGCCTCGAGGGCCGCCTGGTAGGCCGCCCGCTGCTGCGCGATGTTGAGCGCGTTGAATGCCGGCAGCAGGTCGCGCAGGTCCTCGAGGCGCCCGCGCTCAAGTTCGCGCGAGATATCCGCCCCTCCCCGCTGCAGCTGCAAGGCCGCCTCGATGTCGCGCTGCAGCCGCGTGTCCGCACCCAGTCCGGTGAAGTCGGCGACCGGAGTGGCGGTTTTGAAAATATTGAGCAGGTCGGCATCCTCCGGATTCGCTCGCACGTGGTCGCGCACCCACGTGCTGAAGCTGCGCGGATCGCCTGCTGCGCGGCTCTCCCGCCAGGCGCTCTCTGCGGCGGCGCGCTTTTGCGGGTCGACCTCGGTGTTGGGTGGCTGCGTGGTATAGCGTCCGTCGGGCAGGCGGTAGAGCACCTTGCCCTCGGCCGCTGCCGCCTCGGTCATGAGGCGCAGCGGCAGCGTCTTGATATCGGTAAGAATGCCCTCGCGCGTTGCTGCAGCGTAGTCAGGGGGTTCGGGTGCGGATGGTTTACCCATGGCGTTTTTCTCCGTTCATTTGGCGTGTCGTCGCGCGCACGCGAAACAGTGTCTCAATACGGTCCAGCGGGTACGTGCGCAGACCGCGACGCCGGTGCATGGCCACGGCGGCGAGCGTCGGACCAAGCCGCGGGCGCAATGCGCGCCAGCACGCATAGAGCAGCTCTGTCGTCTCGGTGGCCGCGGCCGCGATATAGACGTAAGGGGCGCCCGGCGCGTGGTGATAGGGATCTGATGCGTGCTCCGCGTCGGTCAGCCGTGCCAGCAGCACGCAACACGGCCTCTCATCGCGCAGGCAGATAATCGACTCACCGCAATGCCAATGCCACCCTACCCAGCGCTCCAGCCGCCCGGCAGGCCACTCGCGCAGGTCCGGGATCCGCTCGGCCAGATAGGTGCTTGCCAGCCTCACGACATCCGGCTGCGGTGGCGCCACCAGCACTGGCCCCCGGCGACTCGCGTTCCATAGGTCAATGTTTGCCGTCGCCATCGCTCAAAACGTTTCCGGGTTGACCATGCGCAGCGTCTCGATCTGCGCGCTCATCATTACGCGGCGCACCGCGATGCGCCCGTCCACACTGCGCACGCGCAGCCCCCATTCCCGCTGTGGCGGCTCATGCGCCAACTCGACGGCCAGGCGCCGCAGCGGCTTGTCCGAAAGGTAAAACGGGACGGTTACCGGCGGCACCATGACCTGCTGCAGGCCCTCGTTGACCGTTTCGAGCGGTGTCTCGTCGGCCTGTTCGTCGCGGATGAGCGTGAGCTCGACACCCGTTGTGGCTGACTCACCGACCTCCAGCTCGACATGCAGCGGACGCTTCGCGTTGAGCGGCTCGCCGAAGTCCATGCTGCGCGTTTCAATTAATGTCTCAATGGCGGCCCCGCCGTCCAGGTAATAGGCGGCGCTGGCCGTGTTGTCCGGTTCGTCGTCCATCAGTCGATACACGCGGCCGTCAGCGCCGCCGAAATAGAGTGCCTCGCGCCCGCCGAAAACGCTCACACACCAGCAAAGCGGCCGCCATGGCGTCCCGCTCCAGCGCCCCTCCCACGCGCCGCCCAGCGTCGTATTGCAACTGAGCACGCGGCTTTGCCGCAGCTGGTCTTTCGGCCTCACGGCCAGCAGATAGCGGCCCTGGTAATAGACGGCGGCAGCCTCGAACCGATACCACGGGTCGAGGTCCTCCAGTTCGTCCTGCACGGGCTGACTGAGCGGTGTCGGGGCCACCGCGCTATCCTGGCCCTCGAAAATGCGCTCCAAACTGCGCACGGTGTTGTCCGACGCCAGAAACCAGACATCGCCGCCGACGAGCACCGCCGAGCGTGCCGCCGCGCAACCGATCCGGTCGGTGACCATGCGAATGGTCATTTCCGCCACGGTCTGGCTTGGATCGATCTCGACGACCCAGATGCTGCGCTGCTTGAACACCGCGAGCAGATTGCCGGTCCACGGCACCATGCTCACGATCGGATCGCCGTCACCCGCCCCCACGCGCAGTGCCTGGCTGGTGTAGTTCCAGACCGCGCCGTCCAGGATATTCGAGAAATAGATCGTATCGGGCGCGGACGGATCGCCGGCCCCGATAAGACGATTGGTGTGCCAGCGCAGCAATTTCACCTGCGGCGGGTTGGGACTGCCGGTGCCCATGTCGGTCATGGTCGTGCCGTCCCAGCTGTGCATGTTGTGCCCAACCTGCGCGAAATACAGCTTGTCGAGTCCCTGCACGATCGCGCACGGGGTGTTCAGAGACGGCGTCCAGCCCGGCACCTGCTGCCAGACCCCGACGCCCGTGCTGTCTGTCTCCACTTTACCATCACGCACGCGAACGAGCTGCTGTTGGCCCGAAACCGCGAAAAATGCGAGACCGTCGATGGGCTTTGTGTCGTCGGCCGTTTCCGGACCGATCGTCTCCACGCCGCGGCGGGTCTTCGCGACCCCGGTCGGGCTGAGCATGACGTTCACCAACCGCGGGCATTGCTCGCCCCCGAGCCGGTTGCGACGCACCGCGCTGACCTGCCCACCAGCGAAACTCGCCTGCTGGTCGTAGCTCGGCTCATGGTTCAGCAATGCATTGTTCAACCTGGGCATGGTAACATCTCCTCTCCTCTCTCCTCTCACCACGGCGTCGGATTGCCGACGCCGCCGAATGGCACGACTTGCTGGCGCACAAGCGGCTGCCAGGTATCCTGGGCGGCGGCGGCCTCGAGCAGTGCATTGCCCTCGGCGATTTTTTCCTGGGCCGCGGCGTATTGCCGCAGCCACTGCAACGCGTCGGCCATGGCCAGCGCGCGCACGGCCGGCAGGATGCTGCGCAGCTCCAGCACGTCGCTGTCGCCGGCCAACACCGGGCAGCGCCGCTTGAGCAGGACCAGCAATGTGCCGTCGTTCTTCGGCGGCGGCACCAAACGCACGCGCGCGTAGTGATGTTCGCGTTCTTCGGGCGCGAGCACGGCCAGCGGCTCGCTTGTGCCCTGCTTGCGCACTGTCACCGCTCCGGCCGTGGCCGTCTTGCTCAGCGTCCTCACCAGGTCGTAGGCACGCGCGGTGGTCACCGCGCTGTCGCCGTTGAGCTGGAGGCGTTCCCTTACCGGCCGACTGTCGCGCTCACCGGTCACCGTCACTTGTGCCTGCGTGTCGCCCGCATCGTCCGAGACCAGCTCGAGCACACTGCCCGCCAGATCGTCCACCGGCAGCCCGACGCGTCCCACATCCATGATCTGCGCCGGCGTGCCGGTCTCGAAGAGCTGTTCGGCCTGCTGGGTCAGCGCGAAGCTCTCGTTGCTCGCCGCCAGTCCGCACCGATCCCACGCGGCCGCCAGCACCGCCTCGCTCTGCACCGGCATCACCACATGGGTGCGGCCTGCCGGCACCGCCATACTGTGCAGTGCCAGTGCCTCGCGCCAGAGCTTCGTCTGCCAGGCGAGCACGTAGCGGTCCCGGATCCAGCCGCGCACCCGTTGCTCGGTCTTCGCATCGGGCAGCCCGACTGCCGCCGCGATGCCTTCTGCCATATCCTTCAGTGTCATTGTTTCGCCCTCACCAGGTGCTCAGCGCCACCCTTTTCCACTCGTTGTTCGCGGTGCACACATAGAGGTGGTCGGTGGTGACCACCACCGTGCCCGGTTGGCCCCCTGCGCTGCTCGACGCCGGCGCGCTTCCCACCTCGACGATCAGGTCCCCTTCGAGACGCAGGCCGCCGCTGATCGCTAAATAGCCGACACCGCTATTGTACAGACTGATCCAATCGCTGCCTCCCTGTGCGCGCCACTTCAGGTATCCCACGCTGTTCCAGCGGAACAACGGTTCCGCCTCCAGCCCGCGGTAGGTTTCGACCAGCCAGCCGTAGTCATCGTCCGCCTGATACAACCGGAGTTTGCCCGCCAACCCCATAACCCCGGCCGCGTGCCGGTAAAGCCCGAGGCCCGGCTCCTGCGTGAACGACACAGCGGGCGCCGCGCTCGTTCCGTCGGCGAGGCTCACCAGCTGATTGTTCGCCAGCTTGTTCGCAGTGATCGAGCCGTTTTTGACTGTCAACGCCGCGAGGATATTATTCAACGCGGCCGCGGTGTAAGTCTGCCCGTCCGCGAATGGCTGCACTACATTCAGATCACCCATGTCGTCCGTTCCTCCTTGTCAGTCTTTGCGCGGCCACACGTCCGCGATCGTGGTTTTCTTGAACTCGCTGCGCCTGGGCAGGCGGCCCTCCTCCTCGAGCTTGCGGTAGCCGCGTTGCACCTGGTCATCGAACTCGAACGGATTGCGGGCGCTCCCCGCGATGGCCAGCGACCGCGGCACGGTGCAACGCACCACGCGCACCGGGTCATCACGACGCTCGACCTCTCGCTGCAGCGTGAACCTCAGTCCTGCTTCCGGAATCTCGTATTCGTAGAGTGGCATGTCGTTTTTCGCTCCTTGCTCATTTCTCCCGCGCGATCCCCCGCGACTTCTCCCAGCTGCGCAAACCGGCCAGTCCCAGCATGCTCGTCGCCAGGCCGAAAATCGGCCCTGTCTCCAGGGGCGGCAGCTGCACCGCGCCCGGACCGTAAGTCAGCGCCAGGATCCAGTTGGCCAGCGGTTGCACGATGAAACTGTAGGCAATGCCGCCCGCGCACACCCAACCGATGGCCGGCCGCCACCCGGCCACAAACAGCGATTTGTGCGCCGCCTCCGTCTTGTTCACTTCCACCTGCGCGGCATTGGCCGCCGCCCAGGCATTGAGCAGTTCGCGCTCCATTTGCTCCTTGGCCTGCGCCCGCGCGTTCGGATCGGGGATGAGGCCGACGACCTTGTTCACGATCGGCCCGATCAACGGCTGAAAAATGCTCACCAGTGGGTTCATCGCACCGTCTCCCGCAATTCAATCTCGCCGACCTTGGTGGAGAGCGCGTCGAGTTTCTGCTCGAGCTTGTCGACGCGCTCGACAAACCAGGCGGGTGGTTCGCCCTGCGGCAGGGCGGCGATCTCGTTGCGTATTTGATACACCTCTTTCCACACGTTCAGACCGTCCTGGGCGGTGAAGCGGCTCGCCTCTATCGCGGCAATGCGCGTATCCATGGTATTGACCTTGCCCAGCAGCGCGCCGCCCAGGGCAATGCTGATGCCCGCCACCACGTTGGCCAGCCACAGTGCCCATGTTGTCGTGCGCTCAACCGCCTGATCCTGCTCGTGTGTCATTGTTTTTTCAGCTCCTGATGTTTGGCAATTTGCTTCCAGGCGATGATCGAGCTGAGCAGCTGCAG
>RFJS01000516.1 GCA_003694825.1 Verrucomicrobiota bacterium
CACCCGATATGAGAAACTCGCCTCTCGCTTCCTCGCATTGGTCATGCTCGCTTCCATCTGTGATTGGTTCGCAAGATAGGTTTTCGAACACACCCTAGCCTCTCGCCGTCGGCCTGTGGGGCCGCAAAAAGGGGCAGGCTTTGTAGATTGTGGTTGGCCTGTTGATCGCTTGCGTTTCGAGTGCGGGCAATGGCTCGGACCGCTGAGGCTGGAGAGTGGGGGCCCTTTACCCTGTGTTCAATGGGCTCTTGTGGTCATGTCGCGGCTTTGCCGCACGGTAGCGGAAACTACCGCGGAGCGATCTTCCGTTCTGACAATACCACGGCGGCATTCCCCAAGTGTCTCAGCGAGGCGTGCGAGAAGAGCGGCAGGGGACTGCTTCCCTGGTGCATCATGTCCAACCACGACCACCTTGCGGTGGAAACCCCGCAGGGCTGCCTTGTGGCGGCCATGCAGTGGCTCCAGGGCACCTTTGCGACACGTTTCAATCGATTGCGTCGACCCAACGGGCATCGATTCCTGAGCCCCTGAAAGCGCCTGGCAGCGCAAGCCGGATGCGCAAATTGGCCAGGCTGCTGAAGTGAAACCGCAAACGACAAAGCCTGACCCTGTGCTGCGGGCACCGCCGTGCCGAACCCGCGGGACTCGCTCCCGCGCTTCCGCCGCTGGCGAGGGGAAGGAGCGCAAAGAAAAACCCGCCGGAAATCCCGGCGGGTTTTTCTGATGCGGCAAGGGCGTCGCAGGGCCGGTCAGTTCCAGGTGAAGACCAGCGAGGAGAAATAGAGGGTATCCAGCTCATCGAGTCCGCTCGGCGGCTTGCTGGTGTAGTCGTTCTCGATGCCGAGGCGGAGGCTCCAGGCGCCGCTCGCCTTGAGCGGGAGATCGAGCGTGGAGCGGTGGGTGATGACGTAGTTGGCGAAGTCATCGAAGGAGGGGGTGTAGCTCAGGAGGTTGACCATCTTGCCCCAGTTGAACTCGTAGGCGTGGATGAGCCCGAAATCAGCGCCGACGGATTTGAAGTCGGTGTTGTCGTTGTAATTCTCGAAGCGGTAGCTGAGACCGGCGCGCACCTCGAGGTTCTGCCGCTCGGTCTTGATCCAGTTGTAGCCGAAACCGGCCGCACTCTGGGAGCGCATGTCGATGTCTTTGACCCGGTCGAAACTCAGGGTGCTCTTCGCATACCAATAGAGTTTGTCGGAGACGTTGTTGGAGTAGTCGACGCCGACGCTGCCGTCGTCCTGGCTGGTTTCGTCGTTCTCCTCCGCCTGGCCGAGGGTGGCGAAGAAGGCGAGGCGGTCATTGGGTCCTTTGAGCACGGCGGAACCGCTGAAGCCGACGAAGAACCGGTCGCTGTTACCGGTGCGGCCATTGAGATCAAAGGCGACATTGTAGGTCCATTTGCGGCGCTGGGCCTCGATCTCGCGCTCGGCCGGCGTCTGGTCGCCGGGGCGCCAGATCTCCTTGATCTCGGTCACCGAGGTCTGCATCGCGCCGCTGGGACCGCTGACGCGAACGGCGGAACCGGCGGTCTCGATACGGCCGCGGACCGTGTCGCCTTCGGGCAGGGCGACGAAAACAGCGTCGTCCGTGGTGATGGCGGCGATCTGCGCCTGGTCGATTTCGATAACGCCGGCGAAGTCGGTTTCGATTCGGATCTTGCCGTCGCGCGAGGCGAGGACGGTGCCCTGAATGGTCGAGCCATTCAGGGTTTCAATGGTATCGGCATACAGGGAAGCGCCGAAGGCGATCAGGCCGGCGAGGCCGGTGACGGCGACAGACCGGATGATCTTGAACATATGCATCGGATTCATGGTTACGTGTTCTCTACTGGCTGGTGGCCGAAACGCATTCCGGCCGGGTGTCGGGTGAACCGATCACAGCGGTTTCCCGGCAGCAAGCCTATTGGCGGGTTCACTCTACGGTAAAGCCTGTATGAGCGGGGTTGGTGTTGTATTCGCCGGTTTGCCCCGACCGCGGGTGAGTCTTGCCTCGGTTCGCCGGGCAAAGGACGCTGGTGCCATGAGTGATGCCGATATCCGCGCCCTCCGGGCGAAACTGAAACACCTCGATCTTCTTCAGTCGATCAACGGGCTTCTCGGCTGGGACGAGCAGGTCAACCTCCCGCCGGCGAGCGGCCCACGCCGCGCCGAGCAGCTTGCCGCGATGGCCGCGGTGATCCACGAGGCACAGGTGGATCCGGAACTGGGGAGGGTGCTCGAGCAGCTTGAAAACGCCGATGTGCCGCTCTCCGAGGATGAGCGTGTCATCCTCCAGTGGGCGCGGAGGGACTACGATCATGCCCGCCGGCTCCCGGAAGCCTTCGTGCGCCGCAAGGCCGCCCTCGAGAGCGAAGGCTTCCACGTGTGGCGCGAGGCCCGGAGCGCCAACGACTTCGGCCGTTTCGCGCCGGTGCTCGAGCAGCAGATCGCCCTGCTCAAGGAGGAGGCGGCCCTGCAGGGGATGGGAGATCGGCCCTACGACTACCTGCTCGACCAGTTCGACCCGGGGCTGACCGAGGCCGATGTCGAGACCCTCTTCGCCGTGCTCAAGGCAGACCTCGTGCCCTTTGTCCGCGCGGTGGTCGACTCGCCGGTAAAGGCCCACCCGGAGAAGCTCCGCGGCCTGCCAGTCGAGGGACAGAATCGCTTCCTGCGCGAGGTCGTCGAGGCCATCGGATTCGACTTTGCGCGGGGCCGGATCGATGTGGCCGTCCATCCCTTTTGCTCCGGAGACGCCGCCGACACGCGCCTCACCACCCGCTTTTCCGAGGAGGAACCGCTCAGCTCGCTTTTCGGCGCCATCCACGAGGCCGGACACGGGCTCTACGAGCAGGGGCTGCCTGTCGAACACCTCGGCACCGCGCTCGGCGAAGCCGTCGGCATGGCCGTGCACGAGTCGCAGAGCCGCATCTGGGAGAACCAGGTGGGCCGCGGCCGCGCTTTCTGGCAGCACTTCGAGCCGCGGTTCCGAGAGATCTTCGGCGAGCGCCTCGATGCGGTCAGCTCCGAGGAACTCTTCCTCGCGGTGAACGCGGTGGCGCTCACACCCATCCGCGTCGAGGCCGACGAGGTCACCTACAACCTGCACATCATCCTGCGCTTCGAGATGGAGCGGCGCCTTTTCGGCGGTGACGTGAAGATCGATGAGCTGCCGGGGCTCTGGAACGCGCTCACCCGCGAGCTCCTCGGGTTTGAGCCGGCCAGCGACGCCGAGGGCATTCTCCAGGACGTGCACTGGTCCTGCGGTCTGTTTGGCTACTTCCCCAGCTATTGCATCGGCAACATGGTCGCCGCCCAGCTCTGGAAAGCCATCCGCTCGCAGATGCCCGACATCGAGGCGGATTTCGCGCGCGGCGATTTCTCACGCATGCTCGGCTGGCTTCGTGAGCATGTCCATCGTCAGGGACGCCGCTACCGGACGAAGGAACTTGTACAAAAGGTAACTGGCGAAGCACTTTCGCCCGTCCACCTGATCGATTACCTCAAGGAGCGTTACGCGCCGCTCTACTTGCCGGAGGCCCGCTGAAGCGTCCGGCTGGAGCCGGCTCCCACGAGCTCGCCCTCGGGCTCTTCCGGAATCGTGATCTTCCGGTCTTCCGGGTTCGCCGCCTGTTTGTAGAACAGCGCGGTGTGCCCGACCATGCCCGCCATAAAGGCGCCGGACTGCTCGGCAATGGCCGCGGCCATTGCGTCTTTCTCGTCCTTCAGCTTGAAGTGCGTGAACTTCACCTTGATCAGTTCCTCGCGCTCGAAAGCGCGGAAAACTTCTTCCATGACCGCGGGGGTCACGCCGCCCTTGCCGACGATCACCGCCGGGTCGAGAGCCTTTCCAAGCGTTCTCAGGTATGCTTTTTGAAATCCTTTCATTTCTGACGGAGGCAGTCTGATAGGGGTAAATCCCGAAATGCTCAAGGCTTCGGATGAGCCAGGCTGTCTTTGGCCGGGGTTTACTATTCGAAAATGTTGCCGGACAGATGCGCAACATGCTGGTAATAAACGGCTAATGGATTCGGTCGCCTTGCCTGAAAAATTTTTGTTCAGGTGCACTTCTTTCTTGCCCGACCCCGGCCGAGTGCATCGCGGTGCGCCTTCCGGGCGCCTGCCGCGCTCGAAAACCCGGGTGTTTGCGGGTTGTCCGGAGGGCGGATCCCGTTTCGTTGTCACGCTTTGAAAACCATGAAATATCGACCGTTTGGAAAATCGGGCCGTGAGGTCTCGGAGATCGGCTTTGGCGCCTGGGCCATCGGAGGCGGCTGGGGTCCGCAGGCGGAGGCCGATTCGCTCGCCGCGCTGCGTCGCGCCCTGGAACTCGGCGTCAACTTCATCGACACCGCCGCGGGTTACGGCAACGGCAAGAGCGAGCGCACCATCGCCGAAGTGCTCGCCGGTCTCGACGATCCCTCGGCCATCACTGTCGCCACGAAAACCCCGCCGACTCCCGGCATCTGGCCGCCCTCGCCCTACTGCGACATGGACGAGCGCTACCCCGAGAAATACCTGCGCGAAAACGTCGCCGAGCGCATGGAAATGCTCCGCACCGACCGGATCGACATCCTCCAGCTCCATACCTGGACCCGCGCCTGGAACCGCGACCCCAGGCCATTCCGGACGCTGCGCAAACTCCAGGAAGAGGGGAAAATCGGCCTTGTCGGCGTCTCCACGCCGGAGCACGACCAGAACGCCGTCATCGATCTCATCCGCAACGGCTGGATCGACTCCGTGCAGCTCATCTACAACCTCTTCGAGCAGGAGCCGGCGGCCGAGCTGCTCGATACCGCGGCCGAACACGGGGTCGGCGTCATCGTCCGCGTGCCCTTCGACGAAGGCTCCCTCACCGGCAAGTTCACCCCGGAAACGGTCTTTCCCGAAGATGATTTTCGCCGCAACTACTTCGCGGGGGACCGCCTCGAGCGCTGTATCCGGCGTGTCGATGCCATCCGTGAAGATCTGCGCGACTCGGGCTACACGCTGCCCCAGGCCGCGCTGAAATTCATCCTCGCTCACCCGGCGGTCAGCGTCGTCATCCCCGGCATGCGCAATGCGCTGCAGGCCGGGCTGAACTGCTCGGTTTCCGAACTGCCGGATCTGCCGGAACCGCTCCTGCGGCGGCTGCGGCGACACAACTGGCGCCGCGCTTTCTGGTATTCGGGCAAGTAGGGCGCTGCCCGGCATCGGGCCACCCTTCCAGACGGCCAATCCGTGCCGCCGCGGGCCGGAGCGGCGGATTCAAACGAACCGGCCGGACCAGCCGGGATGAGCTGATGCATCCGCCTTGAAGTGCTCCGGCCCGGATGCTTCTCTGGCGGCTCCGCGCGACCCCTTCGGCGGAGCCTTTTCGTTCTCTTCTGATTACCGAAACCCCGATGAAACACACACGCCTCATTAGCTTGCTGATCCCCGTCCTTGCCGCCGGCCTGGCCGGCCACGCCGCCGACGACGAGCAGGACAAGCTCCCGCCGCACGAATTCACCGAATACTGGGAGCCCGTGCCCCCCGTCGTCAGCGCCCCGGAGGGCGGCATCCCCTCCGATGCGATCGTCCTCTTCGACGGCACCGACCTCGACGAATGGGAGATGGTCGACGAGCGGGCCCGGCCCTGGATCGTCGCCGACGGCGCCATGACCGTCGCCCCGCAGGAAAAGATCGGCGAGAAGCGGATCAACGGCGACATCCGCACCAAACGGGCTTTCGGCGACTGCCAGCTGCACATCGAATTCCGCACGCCGCCCGACGATGACGGCAAGAGCCAGGGCAAGGGCAACAGCGGCGTCTTCCTCATGGGGCTCTACGAGCTGCAGGTTCTCGATTCGTATCAAAACGCCACCTACGTCAACGGCCAGGCCGGGTCCATCTACAAGCAGCACCCGCCGCTGGTCAACGCCAGCCGCCCCGCCGGCGAGTGGCAGACCTACGACATCATCTTCATGGCGCCGCGCTTCGACGAGGAGGGAAACCTCATCCGCCCGGGCCGCATGACGGCTCTGCACAACGGCGTGCTCGTGCAGCACTTCGCCCTCATCTACGGACCGACCGCCTGGCGCGGGCTCCCCAAATACCATCCGCATCCGGCGAAGCTTCCCCTCATGCTTCAGGACCACGGCGACCGCGTCTCCTACCGCAATATCTGGATACGCGAACTCAACCTCCCGTCGCCCGAACTTTGAGCGGCCCGCGGCCTCGCCATCCCGCCCGTGTCCGATTCCACCCCCGCTTTTTCGCAGAACGGCGCCGACCTGTTCATCCCGGACGGCGCCGCCCTGCCCGAGGCGCTCACCCGCACCACCCACCTCGGGATCGGAGCCCATGCCGATGACCTCGAGTTCTTCGCCTGGCCGGGCATCGAGGCGTGTTTCGGCCGCGACGACCGGTGGTTCACCGGCGTCACCATCACCGATGGTGGCGGCAGCCCGCGCACCGGCCCCTACGCGGACTGGCCCGATGAGAAGATCCGCCGCGCACGGGCGGCCGAGCAGCGGGCCGCGGCGGTGATCGGCGAATACGCCGCCATCGCGCAGCTCGCCTGGCCGAGCGCGCTGGTGAAGGACGCGGCGCAGGCCGGTCCGCTCATCACCGAACTCGAGACGCTCCTGCGCCTGGCACGGCCGGAAGTCGTCTACATGCACAATCCCGCCGACCGCCACGACACACACGTGGCCTGCTTCTGGCGGACGCTCGCGGCGCTGCGGCGGCTGCCCGCGGCGGAGCGGCCGAAAGCCGTCTACGGCTGTGAAGTCTGGCGCAGCCTCGACTGGCTCGTCGGCACGGACCGCGGGAAACTCCCGGCCGGCGGGCGGCCGCACCTGCAGGCCGCCCTCGCCGGCGTCTTCGACACCCAGATCGCCGGCGGCAAGCGTTACGATCTGGCCGTGCCGGCGCGGCGGCTGGCCAACGCCACCTTCGACGATTCGCACGCCGTCGACCGGGATCCGGGGATCACCTACGCCATCGACCTCACGCCGCTCGTGGCCGACGACGCCCTCGACCCCGTCGCCTTCACCCTGCGGCTCGTCGACAATCTGCGCCGCGACATCCGCGAGCGCCTCGAGCGTTTCGGCGGCTGAGCCCCCGCCCGGAGGGAAGACGGAGACGCCTGCGGACCGAGTTTTGCACGGAATCATGGATACGACAACCCGACCGACTCTCCTCGTCATGGCCGCCGGCATGGGCAGCCGTTATGGCGGGCTCAAGCAGCTCGATCCCTTCGGCCCTTCGGGCGAGACGCTGCTCGACTACTCTGTCTACGACGCGCTGCGTGCTGGATTCGACCGCGTCGTCTTCATCATCCGGCGCGATTTCGAGAAGACCTTCCGCGAGCGTATCGGGGCGCGATTCGAGCGGCGGATTGCCGTCGACTACGTCTTTCAGGACCTCGAGCGCCTGCCGGGCGGGTTCACGCCGCCGGCGGAGCGGGCAAAGCCCTGGGGCACGGGGCACGCCGTCTGGTGCGCCGCCGACGTCGTGAAGACCCCCTTTGCCGCGATCAATGCCGATGACTTCTACGGCCGCGGCGCCTTCGAGGCGCTCGGGGCCTTTCTCTCGAGGATCGATCCGGAGGCGCACCCCGCCCGCTGCGCCATGGCCGGCTACCGCCTGGCCGATACGCTCTCGCCGCATGGCACCGTCTCGCGGGGCGTGTGCACGGTCGATGCCGCCGGCCGGCTCGTCTCGATCGAGGAAGTCACGGCGATCGCGCCGGCCGGCGAGGGGCGGGGGCGGACCGTCGCGCCGGACGACTCCGAGCGCATCCTGCCGGCGGATACGCTCGTCTCGATGAACTTCTGGGGGTTTCCGCCCTCCATCTTCGCCCTGCTCGACGCGGGGCTGCGCGCGTTTCTGGCGGCGCGCCGGGACGAGCCGAAGGCGGAGTTTTATCTGCCGGCGGCCGTGGCTGACGGGGTGGCCCGGGGTGAGGCGACCGTCGATGTGCTTCCGGTGCGCTCGCGGTGGTTCGGCGTCACGCACCGTGAGGACAAGCCGCGGGTCGTACAGGAAATCGCCCGCCTCGTGGAGGCGGGCGAATATCCCGGGAACCTTTGGGGAATTTGAGGCGCGTTTCCTCGATCAGAAGAGTGTCACGGCCACATTGACGCCCGCGGTCACGATCGAGACCATGCTCATCAGCTTGATGAGGATGTTCAGGCTCGGGCCGGAGGTGTCCTTGAAGGGATCACCCACGGTGTCGCCGATCACGGTGGCCTTGTGCGCCTCAGAGCCCTTGCCGCCGTGGTGGCCTTCTTCGATGAACTTCTTGGCATTGTCCCAGGCGCCGCCGGAGTTGGCCATGAAGACGGCGAGGACGAAGCCGGCCGCGAGGCCGCCGGCGAGCAGGCCGAAAACACCGGGCACGCCGAAGACCAGGCCGACGATGATCGGCACGATCACGGCGATGGCCGAGGGAAGGATCATCTCGTGCTGGGCGCCCGCGGTGGAGATGGCCACGCAGCGCGCGTAGTCGGGCTCGGCCTTGCCGTCCATGATGCCGGCGATTTCACGGAACTGCCGGCGCACTTCCTCGACCATCTTCTGGGCGGCGCGGCCCACGGCGTTCATGGTCAGGCCGCAGAAGAGGAAGGCCATCATCGAGCCGATGAACAGGCCGATGAGCACCTTCGGGTTCATGAGATTCACGTAGAAGTAGTCCATGAACTTGATCAGGTCGATGTTGTGGACCTGCTCGACCGAGGTGACTTCCACGCCGTTGGGGAAGGCGAAGGTGCGGCCTTTCTCGATGAGATGGACGATGCCGATCTTCAGCTCCTCGATGTAGGAGGCGAGCAGCGCCAGCGCGGTGAGCGCGGCCGAACCGATGGCGAAGCCCTTGCCCGTGGCGGCGGTGGTGTTGCCCAGCGCGTCCAGCGCATCGGTGCGCTTGCGGACCTCGGGGCCGAGGTGGGACATCTCGGCGTTGCCCCCGGCGTTGTCGGCGATCGGGCCGTAGGCATCGGTGGCGAGGGTGAGGCCGAGGGTGGAGAGCATGCCGACGGCGGCGATGCCAATGCCGTAGAGGCCCACGCTCAGCGAGGTGGCGTCGAAGGAAAAGCCGCCGGCGGCGAACGCGTAGGCGAGCGTGGTGCCGATGGCGACCGCCGCGACCGGGACGACGGTGGAGTTGAACCCGACGCCCATGCCGGCGATGATCACCGTGGCGGGACCGGTCTTGCCGGCGGCGGAGATCTGCCGCGTCGGCGAGAACTCGTGGGAGGTGAAGTATTCGGTCGCCTTGCCGATGACGATGCCCGTGATCAGGCCGGTGACGATCGAGCCCCAGATGCCCAGGTAGTTGTCGATCGCCAGCCAGCGCAGGATCAACCACGAGGCGATGACGATGAGGATGGAGCTGAGGTTGATGGCGCGGTTGAGCGAGGCCATGAGCTCGCGCTGATTGGCGCCCGGCCGGGTGCGCACGACGTAGACGCCGAGCACCGAGAGCAGCGTGCCGATGGCCGCGACGACCATCGGGGCGAGCACGGCCTTGAGCTGCATGGCGGTGTCGCTGGCGTAGGCCGCCGCACCCAGCGCCGCGGTGGCGAGGATGGAGCCGCAGTAGGATTCGTAGAGGTCGGCGCCCATGCCGGCGACGTCGCCGACGTTGTCGCCCACATTGTCGGCGAGCGTGGCCGGGTTGCGCGGGTCGTCTTCCGGGATGCCGGCCTCGACCTTGCCGACGAGGTCGGCGCCGACGTCGGCCGCCTTCGTGAAGATGCCGCCGCCGACGCGGGCGAAGAGGGCCTGCAGCGAGGCGCCCATGCCGAAGGTCAGCATCGTGGTGGTGATCACCGTGAGCTTTTGCGGCCCCTCGAGATCGATGAAGGTGTTCAGCACCCAGAACCACACCGAGATGTCGAGCAGGGCGAGGCCGACGACGACCAGGCCCATGACGGCGCCGCTGCGGAAGGCGAGCTTGAGCCCGGCGTCGAGAGATTCACTCGCCGCCTGGGCGACGCGGTTGGAGGCGAGCGTCGCCGTCTTCATCCCGAAGAAGCCCGCCAGGCCCGAGAAGAAGCCGCCGGTGATGAAGGCGAAGGGCACCCACGGGTTCTGCACGTGGAAGACGTAGGCGAGCACCGCGAAGAGCACGAAGATCGCCACGAAGAAGATACCGACGACCTTATATTGCTGGTTGAGATACGCCATGGCGCCCTTGCGGACGTGGCCGGCGATGCGCTGCATGGTCTCGTTGCCGCCGCTCTTCCCTTTCATCTGCAGGAAGAACAACAGCGCGAAACCGAGCGCGACAATGGATGCGACTGGAACAATCCAGAAGATGGAGGCGTTCATGATGCGTGTTTCCGTGGAACGATAGGTATGGGTTGTCGTTTTCGGGCTGGGGGCATCAGCCTCCGAAAGTGGTCTGCGCCGAGCGCCACCAGAGGTAGTATTCGTCTTCGAGCGCCTCGCGCGGCGGCATCTGGTAGAAGGCGAAGTCCTCCTGGTCGGCCACGTAGAAGCCGTTGCGGATGGTGCGGTAGAGGATGTCGCCGGGGAGGCGGCGGATGACGGTCTTTACCGGCTTGTCGCCCTTGGCGGTGAGTTCGCGCAGGCAATCCCGCAGGTGCTCGATGTTGTAGTAGGGGAGGTTTTCGACGTCGGCGTCGTTCGGATCCTGCGCGAGTTTTTCCAGGCGCAGCCCGGCAAAGACGATTCTCGGCACGGAGACCGGCTGCGAACGGTCGGTGATGAATTTGCCGAAGTCGTAGGGGTTGAGCAGGCTCGCCACCCGCGGCCCCACCGGGCAGAACTCCTGGTAGAGGTGGTATTTGCGGTCGGGCTCGGGGACGAACTCGCCGCGGTCCAGTCCGAGCACCATGCCGTCGTCGGTGACGAGATAGAGCTTGCCGAGCTGCCGGATCGGCACGTGCTCGAGCACGCGGTAGATGCTCAGGTAGGCCGAATGCCGCGGGCTGCCATCCGGATGCGGCTGGCACCGCTCTTCGAGTTCGGCGACCGGAAGATAGTCGCTCTCGAAGTTCGGATCCACTTCGAAGAACAAAGCCTGGCCGCGGGAGCGTTTCTTCGAGCCGACGGCGATGTAGGCGCCGAATTCCTCGGGTGGAAGATGCGAGGCGATCAGGGCCTCCGGTATGAGGGAGAGGTAGAGGTGAATCCTCATGGTGACGGGTGTTGGCGAGGCGGTGGCGCAAATGCCCTCTTGCCTCAGCGTTTCATATTACCCGCGCCGCCGCACCCCGCTCCGCATCCGCTGTGGCGGTTTGCGCATCAGTTGCGCTAATTCTGAATCGATCTTATATGGGCGATGGTTTTTGCTATTGGCGGCGGGGATGTATCGGGGTGCCGGGCGGGGTGGCAGTGGAGCGGCGATGCCCCTGGGCCTGGCGCGAGCCCCGGTGCAGCTGATGGCAGCGCCCCGGAGTGTGGAAGGTTTCGCGGCCGCCTCGTCGAGTGGCCGAATTCGCCGTCCGCGACAGGTGTCGGACGTTTTTGACGCGCGGTTAGAAGTCCTCGCGGTGTGGGTCTTTGCCCGGTGAGGCAGCGGGGGTCTGCTTTGAGCCGCCGGGTTGAGTGGCCGGGGGCGGCGGGGATGCGTCGGCGAAGACGTCGATGAGATGCGTGGCGGTGCGGGCGGTGGCGATGATGCGATTGCCGAGGCGGTTGCGCAGGACGAAGTAGGCGACCATGGCCGGGATGCCGATGAC
>RFJS01000008.1 GCA_003694825.1 Verrucomicrobiota bacterium
AGACCGAGGTGATCAGCGGCTCGAATTTTTTGTAGAACGCGGCGCGAATGACCGTGCCTTTGTCGGTGCGGGGGCAGTCCTCGATCGCTTCCGGCCGCAGGACGCGAATGTAGTCGCGGTCGATCCGGGCATAGGCTTCGGCGCGGGCGTTGGCAGCGTCGATCGTGGGTTGCACCAGGTCGAGGAATTCACTCTCGGTCAGGGTTTCGCAGCCGCGGGCCGGCACGATGATCAGGCCGGCGGCGAGCTGGCCCTGGCCGAAGACGACCGCCTGGGCGATGCGTTCGTCGGCGAGGAGGGTGTGCTCGAACTGGACGGGGTTGATTTTCTCGCCGTTGACGAGGACGATCCAATCGTCGAGACGACCGACGTATTTGAAGCGGTCTTTCTTCTTGGGGTGATGGAGGAACAGGTCGCGGGTGGCGTAGCTGCCGTCGGGCTGATTGGAGACCACCCTGCTCTTCCAGCCATCGGCGATGATCAGCTCGTAGGCGTCGCCGACGGGGCGCCAGCGCATGTAGGGAACGAGGGCCGGCGGCGGGCGCAGCCAGTTCCATTCGTGGTCGCCGGGCTCGCGCTGGCTGGTCATCAACTGCCCGACCTTGGTGGCGCCGTAGTGGGCGACGAGGTTGACGCCGGCGGCGACGAGTTGGTCGCCGAGTTCGTCCGGGCAGGCGGAACCGCCGAACATTACCACCTTGAAGCGCTTGAGCAGCTCGATGCCTTCGGGGGTGGCGAGGAGCTTGAGCGCGTAGGGAACGCCGTAGAACACTTCGAGGTTCGGCCCGAGGTGGCGGATCGTGGCGAGGAGATGGCGGGTGCTCAGGGGCAGGTGGGGGTGGTAGAAGTAGAGGGTTTTCGCGGCGTGCAGAGCGCGCAGGAAGGAGGCCATGCCGTGGTTGTGGAAGAGCGGCGGGGTGATGAATCCGCGCATGCCGAGGTTGTGGCTGGCGTTGTAGAGGTAGCTTTTGTGGATGTTGCGGATGGGCTTGGGGAAGCCGGTGGATCCGGAGGAGTGGAGGATGTTGCAGCTGGTGTTGGTCTCGAATTCCGGATCGAGGTCGATGGTGAGCTCGGTGACGGGGCCGCTTTTGTATTCAGAAAAAAGTGTCGCAGTGCGAAGGGTGGTGCGCTGGGCGAGACGATCGACTTTCGGCTGGTGGTTGGTGCCGTGGACGAGCGCGGTGCACCCGGTTTGGGTGAGAAGGCTGTCGATGGCTTCGGGCCCGAGACGGGTGGAGAGGCACAGGACGGTGAAGCCGAGGCGACCGAGGGCGAGGAGGGCGACGAGGTAGTCCAGATCGCTCTCCGAGAGGAGCGCTACGACCTGCTCCGGGGCGTTGCGGGTGCGGTTGCCGAAGAGCGCGCGGTAGTGGTGAGCCGCCCGGGTGGTGTATTCGTCGAGCTGCCGCGCGGTGTGTGTCTGGTAGCTGTCGGGGGCGTCGCTGGTGGGGTGGGCGACGATGGGGGTGTCGGGATGTTCGGCGGCGCGAAGGCGGAGCAGCTCGTCGATGGTGCGGGGGTGGGCGGGGAGCGGTTGGGCGTGCGACATGGGACTGGAGCAGGCTTCTTATAAGTATAAGGTGTGTCATGGAAGGCTGAAGCCGATCGCGGGCGCCGATTTTGGTCTCGAGGCGGAGGCGGTGGCCCGGCGGGGATGCAAAAAGGGCGGCCACGCGATGGCGGCCGCCCCGGGGAAATCGTGCTGGTGGTGGACTCAGACTTTCGGGAACTTCGTCCACTTGGACCTGGACTTCGAGCTCTTCACGACGGTTTCGATGAAGGCCATGCCGATGACACCGTCGTCGATCGTCGGGCAGTCGTATTCTTTTTTCAACTTCCGGCCCGAGACTTCGTCGGCGATGGCTTCGGCGGCGGCGAGGTAGATGTTGGCGAAGGCCTCGATAAAGCCTTCGGGATGGGCGAAGGGCGTGCGGGTGTATTGCTGGGCGATGCGGGAGAGGTAGGTGTTGCCGCGGCGCTTGATGAGCACGGGCTTGTTGACCTCCTTCACGATCAGTTCGTTGGGGTTTTCCTGATGCCACTCCAGCGAGCACTTCGTGCCGTAGACGCGGATGTTGAGGTTGTTCTCGTCGCCGTTGGAGATTTGGGAGGCGTAGAGGATGCCCTTCGCGCCGCCCTTGTAGCGGATGAGGCAGTTGCCGTCGTCGTCGAGGGGACGTCCGGGGATGAAGGTGGTGAGTTCGGCGCAGATCTCGTCGATCTCCAGGCCGGTGATGAAGCGGGCGAGGTTTTCGGCGTGGGTGCCGATGTCGCCCATGCAGTTGGAGACGCCGGAGATGTTCGGGTCCATGCGCCAGTTGGAGATGCCGCCTTCGCCCTTGTTGCCGAGAGCGGTGATGGCATAGCCCTGCGGGTATTCGACGACGACCTTGAGGATCTTGCCGAGCTGGCCCTTGCGGACCATTTCGCGGGCTTCCTTCACCATTGGATAGCCGGTGTAGTTGTGGGTGAGGACGAAGACCTTGCCGGTCTTGCGGACGATTTTGCGGAGTTTCTTCGCCTCATCGAGGGAGAAGGCGAGCGGCTTGTCGCAGACGACATTGAAGCCGGCCTCGAGGAAGGTTTTGGCGATGGCGAAGTGGGTGTTGTTGCGGGTGACGATGGAGACGAAGTCGATGCGCTGATCGGGCGGGAGCGCCGCTTCGGCCCGGGCCATTTCCTCGTAGGTGCCATAGACGCGGGAGGGATCGAGGTGGAAGTCCCGACCGGAGAGCCGTGATTTTTCGGGATCGGAGGAGAAGCAGCCGGCGACGAGCTCGATCTTGCCGTCGAGGTTGGCCGCCATGCGGTGTACCTGTCCGATAAACGCGCCACGGCCGCCGCCGACCATGCCCATGCGGAGTTTGCGATTCAGTTTCATTTGGATGTCAGAGTTGATTGAACTGCTAGGGTGTGTTCGAAAACCTATCTTGCGAACCAATCACAGATGGAAGCGAGCAGGACCAATGCGAGGAAGCGAGAGGCGAGTTTCTCATATCGGGTGGCAATCGCGCGCAGTTCTTTGATGCGTTGAAAGAAGTTCTCTATCTTGTGGCGCCT